>JAHJQP010000188.1 GCA_018819165.1 Pseudomonadota bacterium | reverse complement strand
CTAAGACGATCACGATCCCGATGGAAAGGAAGTGATAGATGATCGCGAAGGTAAGGGCGTCAGTTTTGGGTATGCCGAAGATACTGAGGCCGAGGATGCAGAAGTAATGCCAGTTTCCGATGAAGCCGGGCGCCGTGGGGATGGCAATTCCGATGATCAGGATGATCATGAGGACAAAAGCGGCCACCACCGGGAGCTGGAAGCCGAAGGCGAGGAAAAGCAGATAGATTGCCAGAACGTCGACAAGCCAGATCATGATCGATAGTCCCCCGACGGAGATGAGGAGCACAGGATCGACCATGATCCGGAATCCTTCGATGAAATGATAGATGAGCCGGTTGATCCAATCGGCATAGCGTGCCGGCAGCTTTCCGATGAGGGGACTTAGGATCCGGAGCGAGGTCTCACGCTTCACGATCATCAGAACCATCATGATGAAGAGCGCGAGCGTCAACAACAGGAGCAGGACGCTGGAGCGGACGAGCCACGGCGGCAGCGGGGTGAAAAAGAGGACAAAAACCGCAATGATGAGAATGGTGAGGCTGTCCAATACCCGTTCGACGAAGATCGTGCCGAGGGCGGAGCTCATCGGGATACGGCTCTTTTTCGTGATGAGATAAGGTCGGGCCAGCTCTCCAAGGCGCGCCGGAATGGCGATGATGGCAAGAAAACCCACACTGGTGACGGAAAAGAGGGAAAACTGATCGACCTTCTCGATCGGATTGAGGATTAGCCCCCAACGGAAGGACCGCAGGACCTGCATGAGAAACATCACCGCCAGGATGGGGAGGGCATACCCGTAACGGATCGTCCGAAAACCGTCGGCTACTCCCTGGAACTGAATCCCCCGGGCGGAGAGGTAAACAAGCAAGGCGCCCAGCACCAGACCCGCAATCACCTTTTTCTTCATCAGCCGCTTCCGTTATCCGAACAGCAGCGCCATGCCGGATCGATCCCGCACAGGCTTAC
The DNA here is from genome assembly GCA_018819165.1 of Pseudomonadota bacterium. Classification (GTDB taxonomy): domain Bacteria; phylum Desulfobacterota; class Syntrophia; order Syntrophales; family UBA5619; genus JAKAFS01. The sequence continues at coordinate 2,931 of JAHJQP010000188.1, read as the reverse complement.
CTTCTGACCAGGTTGTCCCCGATCTTGTCGTGGATCAGCTGGGAGGAGAGCCTGTTGCCGATCATGCCGACCCGGACGGAGATCGTGGTCACATCCTTGGCCTTGTAAGTCACTGCGATCTGAACCTTCTCTTCGTCGATGACGGCCGTGATTTTCCCCTTGCCGATCTCCTTATCCGGCTGGACGTCCACTCCGCGCATATCCGCCACGGTCTTTTCGCAGGCCTTCCAGACCGAGTCGAATGAGTAGTAGTAGTCGGTTCTCATCTCGCCGTTGATGTAGAAGTAGGTTCCCGAACCCGCGCCTACCGCTGCACCGCCGACCAGCGCCGCCGTGCAGCCTGAGATCAGCAAAACGCCCATGACCAGAAATACCATCCAGCTTGTCTTATTCCGCATGATTCTTCCTTTCTGTGCGGTTTCCCGCCTTCCATGTTCTAATGGTATGTTTCTTCGTCGCTCAGTTTTGCGAATTCCCTGAGCAATTCCTCCTGTTTCTTCATCAGGTTCGTGGGCACGGTGATCACCGTCTCGATGATCTGGTCGCCCCGACCGTATCCCCGCAGGTGGGCGATTCCCTTCCCCTTCAGACGGAAGATCTTGCCCGTCTGCGTTCCCCGGGGAATCTTTAGTTTTTCCACCCCTGTGAGCGTCGGCGTTTCCACACTTCCTCCCAGTGCAGCCTGAATGAAGGAGATGGGGAGGCGGCAGTAGATATCGTCCCCGTTTCGCTGAAAGATCTCGTGTGGTTCCACCTCGATGAAGACGTACAGATCGCCGTTCGGCCCACCGTATTCACCTTCCTCGCCTTCACCCCGCATCCGGAGCCGGGAACCCGTTTCCACGCCGGCCGGAATCTTGAGCTGGACGGTTCTGGCCACCTTGACTTTCCTCCCTCCCGAACATTCCCGGCAGGGGGTCGTGATGACACTTCCCTGTCCCCGGCACTGGGGACAGGTTGTACTGATACTGAAGAAGCCGCTGGACTGTGTCACCTGACCCCGCCCGTGGCAGCGGCTGCAGGCCTGCGGCGAGGTGCCCGGGGCGCAGCCCGATCCCCGGCAGGAGGAGCAGAGAACGTACTTCTCCAGATTGATCTCTGTGCTGGCGCCGATAGCGCTGTCCATGAATGATATCCGGAGATCGTAGCGCAGATCGGCGCCCGCCCGGGCCATCGTCCGCGAGCGGGATCGGCCCGTATTGAAGCCGAAGACGTCGCCGAAGATGTCCCCAAAACTCGAGAAGATGTCTTCGAAACCAGAGAAGCCCCGGTACCCGGCGCTGCTCAGACCTTCTTGACCATAATGGTTGTAGATCTCCCGTTTTTCCGGGTCGCTCAGGACCTCATAGGCCTCGGCCGCTTCCTTGAATTTCTCCTCCGCTCCGTGGTTTCCCGGATTCCGGTCCGGGTGAAACTGCATGGCGAGTCTGCGATAGCTCTTTTTTATCTCGTCTTCAGGGGCGTTTCTTTCCACACCCAGGATCTCGTAGTAATCACGTTTTGTCGTCATTCGACCTTTCAACTTCCTTCCGTTGTGATTTTCCTGATTTCCTCCAGCATGGCGCTGTCGCCGCGTTTCCCGAAGTCATGACGGGCAAGGCAGGCCGTGCCGACAGCTCTAAAGAAACACTTTATAATAATAATCCGCTTCCGCGCTGTCAACCGGACCGTTTACCGGACCAGGCGGTTCAAGGCCTCACGGTATTTCTCGGCGGTTTTCTCAACGATCTCAGGGGGGAGAGCCGGCGCCGGCGGTTTCTGGTTCCAGTGGATGTCCAGGAGGTAATCCCGCAGGAACTGTTTGTCGAAACTCTTCTGGGAGCGGCCCTCGCCGTAATCGTCCTTCGGCCAGAACCGGGAGGAGTCGGGGGTGAGGAGCTCGTCGATGAGGAGCAGCTCTCCGTCGAGCAGCCCGAACTCCATCTTGGTATCGGCGATGATGATCCCGGCCTTATCGGCAATATCCACGGCACGTTCATAGACCGCGATGCTGGCCTGGATGACCCGGTCCGTCAAGTCGGCGCCGATGATCCTTGCCGTTTCCTCACAACTGATCGGCAGGTCGTGCTCGCCGTCCGGGGCCTTCGTTGAAGGGGTGAAGAGCGGCTGGGGAAGCCGTGAGGATTCCTTGAGCCCTGCCGGGAGGGTGATCCCGGAAACAGGCTTTCCCTGGCGGTAATCCTTCCATCCGGATCCGCTCAGATAGCCCCGGACGACACATTCCACGGGCAGGGGCTTCGCTTTTTTCACCAGCATGCTCCGTCCCCGCAGAACCCCCCGGTAGGGGGCGCAGGCAACGGGGTATTCATCGGGGTCCGTTGAAACGAGGTGGTTTGGGATGATGGAGCCCATCTTTTCGAACCAGAAGGCGGACATGCGGGTGAGCACCTCCCCCTTCCCCGGGATGGGGTTAGGCATGATGAAGTCAAAGGCGGAGATCCGATCGGTCGCGACAATGAGGAGGTAAGGATCGAGTGCGTATATGTCGCGCACCTTGCCCGTACCGGCGAGCGTCAAATCCGGAAAATTTGTTTTCATAAGACCTGAATTATTCATGGCATATCTCCTTTGCCCCGTTTATCGTAAAAAGGGGTTGAACTTTTTCTCGTGGCCGATCGTCGAGGTCGGCGTACTGCCGTAGTTATGACCGGGCAGGACCACTGTCTCGTCCGGCAGGGTGCAGAGCTTCCGTTGGATGGAATCGTACATGACCGCCTCCGATCCGCCGGGAAGGTCCGTCCTCCCTACGGCTTCCACGAAGAGGGTGTCGCCGGTAAATGCGTAGCCGTCCATGTGGAGGACGATGCTGCCCGGGGAGTGACCGGGGGTATGGATGACCTGGAGCCTGATTGTGCCGACCTCGATGAGATCCCCGTCCCTGACCGTCCTGTCGGCCGGCGGGGACGGTTTCGCTCCGAACATCCGGAGCAT
>JAHJQP010000187.1 GCA_018819165.1 Pseudomonadota bacterium | reverse complement strand
TACGCAAAAGGCGTTTCCCAGGTGCAGAAGGATGCGCTTTTCATCTCGCCCGGGGACGCGGCGGCCCTCAATCTGACCGATGGGGACGGACTTTACCTGGAAAGTGCAGACGGCGACGCGACCAGGCCGGTGACCGTAAAAGCGGGTATCAAACAGGGCGTTCTGGAGTGTCTCCTTTTCCGGAAACGCCGTGAAATGCTCGCGCTTTCACTGAAACCGGCGAAGGTGATCGAGGTATCGGTAAGGAAGGCGTGATTTTTTACTAAGGTTTTCAACATGGAACAACTTTATTTTCTAATCCAGACAGTGATAATGATCCTGGTCGTCGTTGCCTGCCTGATGCTCTTTGTCGCCTACCTGACCCTGGTGGAAAGGAAATTTCTCGGCTACATGCAGGTCAGACTGGGACCGAACAGGGTGGGATATTTCGGACTGCTCCAGCCCATTGCGGACGGCATCAAGTCCTTCGTAAAAGAGGACATCATCCCCACAAATGCCGATAAAGCCGTCTATGTGATCGCGCCGATGATCTCCTTTATCACCGCTCTTTCCATGTTTGCGCTGATCCCCTTTGGAGACAGCATCACCCTCTTCGGGCGGGAGATCAAGCTCGTTATCGCCGATGTGGATATCGGGATCCTGTATATCTTTGCCCTGGGCACCCTGGGAGAATACGGGATCGTCCTGGGAGGCTGGGCGTCGGGCAACAAGTACGGTCTTCTGGGGGCGCTCCGGGCGGCCGCCCAGATGATCAGCTACGAAGTGGCCCTTGGGCTGATCATCGTCGGAACGATCATCCTGGCCGGCTCACTGCGCCTGACCGATATCGTGGAAGCCCAGAGAGGGGCCTGGTTCATTCTGTACCAGCCTTTCGCTTTCCTTTTATATATCGTGGCCGGGCTGGCGGAGATCAACCGCACCCCCTTCGATATGCCGGAATCGGAAAGCGAGCTCGCCAGCGGTTATAATATCGAATACAGCAGCATGAAATTCGCCCTTTTCATGATCGCCGAATACATCCATCTGGTGATCGTCGCCTCCCTCGCCACCACCTTTTTTCTCGGGGGATGGCTGGGGCCGCTGCTGCCGGGGCCGGTGTGGTTCTTCCTCAAGATGTCGGTCATTGTCTTCCTCTTCATCTGGATAAGGGGCACCTACCCCCGGATGCGGTACGACCATATCATGAAATTGGGCTGGAAGTTCCTTTTCCCCGCCGCGATTCTGAATGTGGTGGTGACCGCTTTTGTTGTGGCGCTCAGATAAGGTGATATGATGATTATCCCGCTGTTAAAAGGTCTGCGACTCACCTTGAAGATGTTTTTTTCGCGACCGGTGACGATCGAGTACCCGGAGAAAAAAAGGCAGATATCGCCGCGCTGGCGGGGCATGCATTATTTCGAGAAGAATCCCCAGGGGGAAACTGCCTGTGTGGCCTGCGGCTTATGCGTCGCCGTCTGTCCCTCGCGCTGCATCACCCTGGAAATCAGGGAAAGGGAAGACGGTTCCCGTTATCCGGGCCGCTACGAAATCGATGCCCTGCGCTGCATATTCTGCGGGTTTTGTCAGGAAGCCTGTCCGGTAAATGCCATCAAACTGGGACAGGACTACGAGACTGTTCATTACGAAAGGAAGGACTTTCTGCTCACAAAGGACAAGCTCCTTGCCGGCAAAGGATAGATAAGGATAGATAATGGATATGGTAAGTTTCAAAGGGATCATTTTCATCATCGCGGCGCTTATCGCCGTTGCTGCTTCCGTGCTGATGGCCACCAGGAAAAATCCCATCCACAGCGCCTTATGGATGATCGTGACATTCTTCGCCATGGCCGTCATCTATCTCCTGCTCAATGCCCAGTTTATCGCCGTGGCGCAGGTGATGGTGTATGCGGGCGCCATCATGATGCTCATCCTTTTCGTCATCATGCTTGTCCAGATGGAAAAGGGCGGGAAGGGCGACCCCGGGAAAACGGGCCGGTCTGCAAAGACAAAGGTTGCCGGGGCTTTGATTACCGTCATTCTGTTTGGGGAGATGCTTTTTGGGGCGCTGTATTACCAGACGACGGGCCGGAGCGGCGATTATCCGGTCGAAATGGTAAACAGCGTCGGCAATGTAAAAACGATCGGGTCTCTGCTCTACGGCCAGTATCTTTTCCCCTTTGAAATCGCCTCGATCCTGCTGCTGGTGGGCATCGTGGGCGCGGTGGTCATCGTTAAAAGAAAAGAATGAGGAGGAGAATCATCAGATGCTTCAGGAAATACCTTCCAGCTTATGTTTCATCCTCAGCGGCATACTGTTTACGATCGGGGCCATAGGCGCCATCATCAGGAGAAACCTGATTGTGGTCTTCATGTGCATCGAGCTGATGCTCAACGCCGTGAACCTGGTCTTCATCGCTGCCGCAAACGCGCTCTCCTCCATGGACGGGTCGGTATTCGTTTTTTTCATCATGACCGTCGCCGCCGTGGAAGCCGCGGTCGGACTGGCCATATTTGTCATGGTCTTCCGCCTGCAGAATACGGTGAATGCCTATGAAGTTAACTTGTTGAAAGGTTGAAAATCTTTCCGACCTACAGCGAATCGAACCGATAAGAGTAACGTTTTAAAAGGACATGTGCAAATGGCTGACTATATCTGGCTGATACCATTTTTCCCGGCCCTGGGATTCATCATCAACAGCTCCATCGGAAGCAGGACTTCCAAAACCTTTGTTTCCTGGGTCGCCTGTCTCGCCATATTTTTATCGTTTCTTACCGCGGTAGGCGTTTTTTGGGAATTTCTCCAATTGCCGGCGACGGCCAGGATATTTGAAAGAGAGATCTACAACTGGATCGCCTCCGGTGAACTTAGCGTCAACATCGGTTTCAGACTTGACGCCCTTTCCGTCATCATGTGTCTGGTGGTCACGGGCGTCGGTTTTCTTATCCATGTCTACTCCGTAGGCTACATGCACGGCGACCCCGGTTACCGGAGATTCTTCATCTACCTGAACCTCTTCGTCTTCATGATGCTCCTTTTGGTCACGGGAAACAACCTCCTCCTGATGTTCGTGGGGTGGGAAGGGGTGGGGCTGTGTTCCTACCTCCTGATCGGGTTCTGGTATGAAAAGGACTCGGCTTCCGATGCCGGTAAAAAGGCCTTTATCGTCAACCGTGTGGGTGATTTCGGATTCCTGATCGGCATCTTTTTTCTCTTTTTGAGCCTGGGCGCCCAGGGTGTCTGGACCTTGAATTTTGGGGAAATCGGGCGAAACGCCCATCTTTTGAGCGGCGGCGCCGCCACCGTCATTACGCTCCTGTTTTTCTTGGGCGCCATCGGAAAATCGGCCCAGATACCCCTTTACGTATGGCTGCCCGACGCCATGGAGGGCCCCACGCCGGTAAGTTCCCTGATCCATGCGGCAACGATGGTGACGGCCGGCGTGTACATGATCGCCAGGCTGAACTTCCTCTACAGCATGGCGCCGGATACGATGTTAGTCGTTGCCGTCATCGGCGTCCTTACCGCCTTTTTTGCCGCCTCCATCGGCTTTGCCCAGTACGACATCAAGAAGATACTTGCCTACTCCACCATCAGCCAACTTGGCTTCATGTTCATTGCCGTGGGCGTGGGGGCTTACGCGGCCGGAATATTTCACCTGATGACCCATGCCTTTTTCAAGGGCCTTCTGTTCCTCGGGGCGGGGAGCGTCATGCACGCCATGAGCGGCGAGCTCGATATAAGGAACATGGGCGGTCTGAGGAAGAAGACCCCCATCACATACTGGACATTCTTCATCGCCTGCCTTGCCATTGCAGGCATACCCGGCTTTTCCGGATTTTTCAGCAAGGACGAAATATTGTGGAAGGCCTTCAGCTCTTCGCAGGGGCATATGCTGATCTGGCTCCTGGCCGCAGTGACGGCGGGGATGACGGCTTTTTACATGTTCCGCCTCTTTTTCGGAACCTTTCACGGCGAATGCCGGGCCTCGGAGGAGGTAAAACATCACATCCACGAATCGCCCCGGGTCATGACCATCCCCCTGATGATCCTGGCCTTCCTTTCCCTCGTGGGCGGTTATGTGGGCATTCCTCACCTCCTGGGCGGAGAGAACTCCATAGAAAAATTCCTGGCGCCGGTCTTCGGGCCGGAAATCCCTGTGAAAGCAGCGCTGAATTTCGACATCGTCAGCGCGGCCTGGGCGTCAGGGGGGGTCGCCGGTCATGACGGTTCGCTGGAGCTCGCCCTCATGGTTGCATCGGTTCTTATCGCCCTTCTGGGCATAACCATCGCCTATGTCTTTTATGTGAAAAACCCCGGCCTCCCCGGGCGGTTCGCGGCGAGGTGCTCCGGCCTCTACCATGTGGTGCACAACAAGTATTTTGTGGATGAGCTTTACGATTTACTGTTTGTCCGGGGCACATTGAAGGCGGGCGATTTCCTGCTCAGGGTGATGGATGACTGGATTATCGAGGGGCTGGTCAACGGCACGGCGGACTGGGTAAAACGGGCAGGCGGCAGGTTAAGAAAGGTGGAGACCGGCTACGTTCAGGAATATGCCTTCGGAATCATCGTAGGCGCCATCATTGTGGTGGGCTATCTTATCGTGATGCCGATGTTTTGACGGTGAACCCGTTTGCAACCGAGAGGTGCTTGAACCATGAACCAGACATTTCCCATTTTGAGCGCTGTAATTTTTTTACCCCTGGCCGGCGCCCTGCTGCTGATGATGTTGCCGCGGCAGAAGGCCCTTTTTATAAAAGTCTCAGCCCTGATCTGGACTCTGCTGGAATTTGCCCTGTCGCTGCCTTTGTTCTTCAATTTCGATGAGAAAACCCCCGGCATGCAGTTTGTCGAACGGAGGGAGTGGTTCCCCGAGTGGGGGATAAGCTATCTGCTCGGCATAGACGGCATCAGCATGCTGCTGGTGATGCTCACCACCTTTCTCACCGTTCTGTGCGTCCTGTGCTCCTGGAGGGGGATCGAGGAAAAGATAAAGGAATATTACGTAACCTTTCTCCTGCTGGAAACGGCGATGATCGGCGCCCTTTGCGCCCTCGACCTCGTGTTGTTTTACTTCTTCTGGGAAATCATGCTTGTGCCCATGTACCTGCTCATCGGGGTATGGGGCGGCCCGAGAAGGATCTATGCGGCTGTCAAGTTTTTCCTTTTCACCATGGCGGGAAGCGTCCTGATGCTCCTGGCCATCATGGCCCTCTACTTCCATTATGGAGGTGAAACCGGGATCTATACCTTTAACGTCTTCGAACTCTACAAGGCGGACATCCCCGTGCTCAAACAATACTGGCTGTTTGCGGCCTTCGCCCTTTCCTTTGCGATCAAGGTGCCGATGTTTCCCTTTCACACCTGGTTGCCCGACGCGCATACGGAGGCCCCCACGGCGGGCAGCGTCATTCTGGCCGGTGTTTTGCTGAAAATGGGCGTCTACGGTTTCCTGAGATTTGCCATCCCCCTCTTTCCCGCGGCCGTAGTCGCGGCGACGCCCCTCATCTCCTGGCTGGCGATCATCGGCATCATTTACGGCGCCGTCATGTGCATCATGCAGACCGACCTGAAAAGACTGATTGCCTACTCTTCCGTGAGTCATCTGGGCTATGTGATGCTCGGCATCTTTGCCCTCAATATGCAGGGGCTGGAAGGCGGCATCTACCAGATGCTCAATCACGGCATCAGCACGGGCGGATTATTCCTTGTCGTCGGGATGATCTATGAAAGGCGGCACACCCGAATGATCGCCGACTTCGGCGGTTTATCGAAGGTGATGCCCCGGCTGGCAGCATTCTTTATGATCATCACCCTCTCCTCGATCGCCTTGCCCGGGACAAACGGCTTTGTGGGTGAGTTTCTCATCCTTTTGGGCGTCTTCCGCAGTAACATGCTCTACGGAGTCCTTGCCGCTACAGGTGTAATACTTGGCGCCGTTTACATGCTCTGGATGTTCCAGCGGGTCATGTTCGGACAGATAAAGAAAGAGGAAAATAAACGGTTGCTGGACCTGACGAAAAGGGAAGCGGCCATACTTTGCGCCATCGTTGTTTTCGTGTTTCTGATGGGTCTATATCCCCGCGCCTTCTTGAAGAAGATAGACGCCACGGCGGCCGGCTATCTGAATGATGTGCAGGTAAAAACTGCCGTTTACGCTTCTGCGGGAAATGTTCCGGTGAAGCAGTCGGAAGCAAAATGAGGAGGGTGGGAAGTCATGGTTGTTAAAATACCCGAATTGGCATTCGGTTTTATAATCCCGGAAATAATCATAACCTTAAGCGCTGTCATCACTTTGCTTCTGGCCGCTTTCGGCAGGAGGGAAAGCGTCGGCGCCCTGACAGGCGCCGTAGCGCTCACCGGCGCCGGCTTGGCCATGATTTTTACCTGCACTTTATGGGACGGCAGTGCGAGCATTTTCAACAATCTCTACACCATCGATAATTTCGGCACTTTTTTCAAGGGGCTGGCGCTGATCGTCTCCCTGCTGGTGACGCTACTGTCCCTGAGGTACGCGGAACGCGAAAATATCATAAAAGGGGAATATTATTCCCTGCTGCTGTTCGGCGTTCTGGGCATGATGATCATGGTCTCCTCGACTAATTTCATCACCATCTTCATAGGCCTGGAGGTAATGTCCATCGCCGTATACGTCCTCTGCGGGCTTTTGAGCGGCAACCCCAGGTCGGTGGAGGCTTCCC
>JAHJQP010000186.1 GCA_018819165.1 Pseudomonadota bacterium | reverse complement strand
AGGGTGAAGACCCGCTCGAACCGCATCTCCCATGTGTGCTCCTCCCGGGCCCGCCGGAACCCCGCCCGGCGGATAGCCTCCGCTTCGTCCGGATTGGCCAGGAGATGGCGGATTTTGGCCACGAGTTCGTCAAAGCCCCTGTACGTAACGATCTCTTTTCCCAGGTCATAGACCGTCTCCAGTTCAGGGTGGTATTCCGTCAGGTAGAGCCCCCCGCTCATGGGGATCTCAAAATCCCGGCCCTTGAGACAATAAGTCTTATCATGGCCCTCCACACCCCCGAAACCAAGGTTGATCCGGCTTCTCGAATAGATGCGGACCATCTCCTCCGTGGAGAGGGGGCCGCCCGGCCAGCCGTACCCGAAGGCCTCGACACGGATGCCCGCCTCCCCGAGACGGCGGATGGTTTCGGGGCGTTTGCCGTAGCACTGGCCGACGAAGGAGACATCGATCGTCTTTTCCTGTTCCCAGGGTCTGTGGAGTTCCGGATTGGCCCCTTCGGGGAGATAAACAGGCAGCGCCCCTTCCACGCAGTACTTCTTCAGGGCGTCCTCGGTGCTCGTCCAGCACAGATCGAAGAAACGGCAGATGTCCCGCGAACCGAAGGCGAGGCCGCCTCTCACCTTGCCCACGAAATGTTCCTTGTCGTTGAGGCTGAAGTGGATCATGGGCGCGCCATAGGCCCGGAGGGCCCGCACGGTTTCCGGACTGACGAGTTCCCCGGATAGATAGGTGAATATCACGTCAGGCCGCTCCTCCCCGACCCAGCATCCGACGCGGGCCGCGAGGTCACGGTTCATGTCCGCCTTAACGGACCTCCGCCAGTCCCGGCGCGCGTGGTTGAACTCCTCGAACCAATCATAGTGCCGCACCGTCCCGAACTTCTCCAAGGCCGGTTTCAGGGAGGTGTTTTCCCAGTTGTATTGATGGTAGACGGCGAGAATCTTCAGTTCGCCCTTCGGTTTCGGCCGGAGGCCGGGAAACCACTCCCGCAGGGCCAGACGGATGGCGGAATCATCCGGAATCTTGAGGCTCCGGGCCGTAAAGGCGGACTCGTAGCGTTCCAGCTCTGCCGCGAGCTTTGCCTTGTTCTTCCAGGATCTGAATCGCCTCCGGTATGTTTTCAAAGGATCGTTCATCACGGCACCTGTTTTGCCCCAGGGGCTGACATCCCCCCTTACGATTTTCTGAGGGTGTAGAGTCTCGATCCGTTCGACTTGTCCTCCCGGCCATTCATCATGTTCAGGACGTGTCCGGCATCGAGGGCAGGCATCGAAAAGCAGCCGGCGACATCGACGCACAGCGGCAGGGCGCCCACTCCCGCGCCCGCGAGGCACAGATCGGTGTCGGGCGGGATTTTCTCCAGGACGCCTTCGCGCATTGTTCCCCACTGAGTGGCGATATATTCGGCCGGGATTTCGGCGAAAACGATCCCCGGCCGACTCGAAAAGCGGGCGAACCACTCCTGGCAGGCCCCCGGGTTACAGTCCGCATTGAGGATGCACAACTTCCTGCCGTCGACGAGACGGGCGAAGGCTTCCGAGGTCAGGTAGGCATAGACGACGTAGAATGGAAGGTAGTTTTCACCGGTGAGATCGATTCCGTTGTCATGCAGAAAATTAAGGAACGAAACGGCGGAAGCCCCCCCTACCGAACGGCGGAAGAGGGAAAGGCCCCCTCTTTTCTTTTCGCGGCCGAGGTTGCCGGGGAAGATCAGAGGCGCCATCTTCCCGCCCGCGGCCAACCTCCTGAACGCGTCTATGTGCAGGGACATCGCCCTCCGGATCGCCCCCACCGATTCGGCCTGCCGGTAAAGGCCGTTGCAGCCCAGGGTGAATTGGTAGAAGGCGTACTCCCCGTCTGCAAAACGGACCACCGGCGCCGACCTTCGCTCCTCCATGCCGACCTTTACATAATGGTGCAAAATATCGAGATAATCCGATCCATCGGCCACACCGCGATGGAAGAGGCAGGTCTCCTGCTCCACGATGTCGGGCACGTTGACCCGGATGACCGGCTCGTTGTTGATGTCCGGCAGGTCAAGCCTGGAAAGGCGGAACTCCCCGCCATCCAGCAATTCATGGAGATATTCTCTGTCGTTCCTCATGGTGATGCCTGTTCACGATTTTCCACCTTCTTCGCCACGACCGCGAAGCTGTGTCCCGAATAGCAGCGGGCGATCAGTCGCGCGAACGGTTTGAGAACCAGCGTCCGCTCGAGCTTCTCCTTGACGTGCTCCGAGAGGTAACTCTTGCTGCGAACCGCGCCCAATCCATGATTCGCGAGGAGTCTCCTCAGGGTGTCCGGCGTATAATGGTACAGGTGGTAGGGAAGCTGCCAGCCCTTCCAACGAGCCCAGGTCTTCCGGGCGTCCGTCCCCTCATAATTCGGAACGTCCACCACAAGTACGCCGTCCCGTTTCAGCCACTGTCTAGCCTTCTGCAGGTACGGGCGAGGATCGGGCGTGTGTTCCAGAAAATGCCACATGGTAATGACATCGAACGACTCCGGCGGATAATCGATCCCGCCGATCGTCCCGACGACCACCGGTATTTCCATTTCTCTGCGGACGTAGGCGGCCGAGTCCTGGGAGATATCCATCCCCTCGACATCGTATCCCGCATCACGACAGGCAAGAAGAAAATAGCCCATGCCGCAACCGATATCCAGAACCTTTCCGGATTGTTTCACCCGTCTAAAAAACCGGATACGGTGGCTCTCCTGTGAAAGGCGCTTTTTCATCTCGGGGGATCCGAATGTAAGGCCATGACCATACTGGTCATCGAAATAGCCGTCACGGTAGAGATCGCCAAGTTCATTGGCATCGGGACGGGGGTCAAGGAAACCCAGCCCACAGGCGCCACAGCGATAGACGGTCCATTCCCCCTGCCGGATGAGT
>JAHJQP010000185.1 GCA_018819165.1 Pseudomonadota bacterium | reverse complement strand
GTCTATCCGGACCGGAAGATCGCCGGCGTCAAGGTGAAGTCGATCACGAAGCGGATGAAGGAGAAGGCCTTCGCGGCCTCGGTAAACCGGGACACGATCCGGGAATGCGAGAAGATCGGGCTGCCGCTGGAGGAATTCGTGGAGATCTCTCTCGGGGCGATGCAGGAAATCGCTAGGCGCATCGGGTTATGAGGGCGCCGGATCAGGACTGTTCAAAAATGGCCGGATGAAAGGCCTCCGAAATCCTGAGGAGCGAGACGTACCTTGGTGTACGTCGCAGCGACGAACGCGGGGCCTCCAGCCCGCTGACTCTCCTGTAAGCTGGAGAGCCTGCATCCGTCACCCGGTTGCGGCATCACTAAAATTTCATGATCAGCGGATAAACCTGCTTCGTGTCCGTCTCCCTGATGCTGATCCGGAGCTCTTTTGCCTTTTTGGCCTCCCCGGGGAAGAAGATGAAGCCGTGGGCCACCTCGTGCGGGACGATGGCCCGCTTTTCGAGTGTGCGATTCCGGAGATCCTCCCGGATCTGTTGTCGCACATCCGAATCGCCCAGCCCCTTGGCCCCGCCCAGGGTAATCCCGGCGGCGGCCCCGATAGCCGCCCCTTTTCCGGCGGCCACCGCCACATTCTGGCCGGTCACGATCCCGATCGCCGCACCGATCACCGCTCCGGCGGCGCCGGCCAGGAGTCCGCTCTTGGCAGCCTCGGGCGCCACCTTCCCGAGCTCGGTCTTCCCCGACAGTCTGTCATAGGCCAGCCCTTGATCGAGAATCGGCCAGAGGTTGTTGTCCTCATCAACGAGGAGAGTCTTGTCCGTCAGGATCTCCAGCGGATGGTTACCCGTGTTGTCGAAGATCACCTGGACGGGGAGGATGCCCGCCCCGCGGATGTCGAAGCCGAAGGCGGCTGACGCCTCCTCGCCGTTATCATAAGCCCGAGCGGCGATTGTCGCGTCCGCCACGGCGGTGGCGTTCGGATAGGCCGCGGGCATCTTGAAGGGCACCACCTTGCGCTCATAGCTCGCGCAGGCCGCAAGCCCCACCACCGACAGTACCGCCGCTAAAATCACCATTAACGATTTTCTCATCACCAATCTCCTTTTACTATGAAACGGTAGCGAGCCGTTTCCAGGTCTTCAACCGTCGTGCCAACCCATGTCTCCCCATAACTGGAAAGGGTTTTGACATGAATACTAAATCGCCCGCCGGATGTCAATACGAATGGCCGTTGCGACAGAGGTCTTTTTTGCCGCCGTCGGCCCGGACCGGGAGCGCAATCCCGCAAGCCCCGCAAACAAATATCTCCCCTGCCGGGAAGCCCGGTCCCGTGGTCTGGACTTATTCACCATGGCCGGAACAGTTCCATATTTCCCTTGAGCTTGCCGCGCCGATTTGCTACCCTCCCCCCCAAAAGAAATTGAAAAGGAGAAACCTTATGTCATCCGAGAGCAAGGAAACAAGGCTGAAACAGAAGGCCGAATGGGAAATGAAGTTGCAGCGGCGTCTGGCACTTCTTGCCGGGAAGGGGGTGGACGAGAAAAAGATCGCGCGGGATGTGCTTGTCAAGGAATTGCAGGCGAAGATCAAGGAATCTCAGCGCCGTCTGAGGGCAATCGCCACTGTCGAGAAGCGGACAGGGGAGCTCGCCGCGGCTAAGGCGGAACGCCTTGCAAAGCCGAAGGAAGAGGCCCCCAGGGCGAAGAAAGGCGCTCCCGAACCGCCCCCCGCGGCCAAGCCCAAGAAGAAAAAAACGAAGGAAGAGGGCGCTCAGCAGGCGTAGTCTTTCCAAGTCCATCCGGGATGCCACACCGCCTCCCCATGAGCAGGAGGATGACGCCAGCCCCGTCATCCTCCGTCATCCCAGCCGGAAACAGAGGGCGTCACCATGCCGTGCAGATGGCAGGTGTCGTTCAGAAGGATGAGGCGGGGCCGTTGCGCCGGTTGGCACTCCAGTGCGGAAAGCGAGCAGTTCGCCACTGAGAACCGGCTCCGGAAAGACGGCTCCAGCCCCAGGGCGTGACAGAGGATCGCCCGGAGCGGCCCGCGGTGGGCGGAAATGAGGACCGTTTCCCCTCCCTGCGCCGCCGCATCGAATACGCGGCCCGCCCGTCTCGCCAGAGAGGCAAAATCCTCGCCGCCGATGGGGCTGCCGATCTTCCCACCCCCGATCCAGGCGTTCCACTCCTCCGTAAACCGACGGGCGACCTCCTCGCGGGTCAACCCTTCCCAATGGCCGTAGTGGCGTTCACGGAGATCAGGAGTCTCCGTAATGAGGACCCTTTTCTGCTGTTTTGCCGCGATGATCCCTGTTGTCTCGCGGGCCCGCCCCAGGTCGCTCGTATAGATCACCTCCAGGTAAATTTCGGCCAGCCTTTCCGCCAGGACCTCCGCCTGCAGCCTTCCCCGCTCATTCAGAGGGATATCGGTCCGGCCCTGAATCCTCTTATCCTGATTCCACTCCGTTTCGCCGTGACGAATCAGATAAACAATGGAAATGGTTCACCTCCGCTTCGGGTAAGTGCCGGAGTCGGCCGAGCACCCGCTCAATAAAATGATGGCAGAAGATAGTCGGAGACGGTCTTTCTGTCAAGAGACATGTAAACAGTCCGGGATAAGCATTGATTGACCTGATGACGTTTCGCGGTTATACTATAGTTGAAAGAGGCCGGCAGCGGAAAAACTTCCGGAAATTTTACTAAAAGCAGGTTCTAAAGCGATGACCAGAGAGCGGATACCGGTGACCCCCGGCATTCTCGCCATGAAACGACATGGGGTGGTCTTCACCCTGCGCCCCTACCGTTACGAGGAACACGGAGGCGCCCGGGTCTCGGCCCGTGAACTGGGGGTGGATGAACACCTCGTGATCAAGACCCTTGTCATGGAGGACGACCGGGGCATTCCGCTGATCATCCTCATGAATGGGGACCGGCAGGTTTCCACAAAAGCCCTGGCCCGGCGCCTCGGGGTCAAGGCCGTCAGCCCCTGCGATCCCCGGGTTGCGGAAAGAAATACCGGTTACCGGGTGGGGGGCACATCACCTTTCGGGACGAAAAAGCCCCTCCGGATCTTCATGGAGGAAAGCATCGCCGAACTTCCCCGGATCCTGATCAACGCCGGCAGTCGGGGGTTGCTGGCCGAGATGTCGCCGGCGGAGTTGATCCGTGTCCTGAAACCCGTCGCCGTGAAGGTGGCCATATGAAAAATGAACAGATGGTGATCCGCTGCCTCCACTGCGGTACGAAAAATCGCATCCCCAAGGAAAGGCTCCACGACCGGCCGCTCTGCGGCAAATGCGGCGCCACCCTGGACGAGATGATTATCCGCTGCCTCCACTGCGGTACGAAGAACCGCATGCCCGAGAACCGTCTGAGCGAAAAGCCGCTCTGCGGCAAGTGCGGCGCAGTCCTGGTCGTCACCAGCGATCAGGGACGTCCCATAGAGGTGACCGATGGCACCTTCTCCCGGGAGGTGATCTCCTCCCCAGGATCGGTCCTCGTCGACTGCTGGGCGCCCTGGTGCGGTCCCTGCCGCATGGTGGCGCCGATCCTCGACGAACTGGCCTCCAAGTACGCGGGCGGCGTCCGCATCGCCAAGCTCAATGTGGATGAAAACCCCATGACGGCCTTGCGCTACAACGTCCGCAACATCCCGACTATGCTCCTGTTCAAGGATGGAAAACTGGTCAACAGCCTGGTGGGCGCCCTGCCGAAAGAGACCATCGAAAAGCACATCATCACCATCATGAAGACCAACTGACGGGGAGATCTGCATGCAGAATTTCACAAGCGGCTTCTCGAGACCCGAAGGAAAGCGGAATCATCATGTCTGAAGCAGGCGAACTCAACCGTAAACTGGTCTACCGCTGTCGCATCTTCAACGTCTTCGAAGGCGACGTCCGTCTGCCCAACGGACGGGTCTTTAAGCAGACCTGGATCGACCACCGACCCTGCGTTGCCGTCGTTCCGGTGAACCCCGAGGGGAAGCTGGTACTGATCCGCCAGTACCGATATGCGGCGGGCGGGATGCTCCTGGAAATTCCGGCAGGAAACATGGACCGGCAAGGGGAAGCCGTCGAGGTCTGCGTTCAGCGGGAACTGGCCGAGGAGGTCGGCTTTCAGGCCGGGCGGCTGATCAAGCTGTTCGAGGGGTATCTGGTCCCGGGTTACTGCAACGAATATATGCATTTTTTCCTCGCCCTCGATCTCCATCCGGCGACGCTGCCGGCGGACCCGGACGAGTACATCCAGGTGGTCACGGCCTCCTTTGACGACGCTCGGGAGATGATCCGGGATGGGAGGATCATCGACGCGAAGACCGCCCTGGGGATACAGCTGGCCGCCCAGCGCCTGGAAGAAGAGAAGGAGCGGAAGAGCTGAACGGGCCGGATCAGCGGAGCATCCGTTCGCGCTTTTCGAGCTCGATCTCGAGGTCCTTCAGTCGCTTGAGGTCTTTCCTGAGCTGCTCGTTCTCCTGGGAAAGGCTCGCCTTCTCCGCCTGGAGCTTGTCCATCATCTCGCGGACCGTCTTCTTCAGCCGGTCGTTCTCCTGCAGCAGCCACTCCTTTTCAGTCAGGGTCTGATCGATCAGGGCACGGTCCTGGCGGCGGGCTTCCCGGATTGTCTGCCTCTCGTCGATCAGGCGGACGAGGGTCTCTGCGGCAGACCGCCACTGGCTCTGCGGATAGCGCTCCAGGAGGGAGACGAAGACCGAACGGGCCTCCGCCTGATTCGGGCCGTCCGTCCGGGCGAGGACGGAAAGCCCCCGGGAGAAGATGTCCTGGTCCTCTAAAATGCGCGGCGCCGGCCGCTTCTCCGCAACCGGCGGGATCGAAGGCGGCGCAGCGATGTCCGTTTTTTCGACCGTCGGCACGGCTGCGGCGCACCCCGCCAGGAGAAGCGCCATGAGAATCCGGAAGCCCGCCGTCCGCAAACGTTTCATCCTCTGTGCACGTCCTTTTCCGTCACGTAATTGCTGCCGGGAAGGGTCTTCGCATACTCCTTGAGCTGCGCCGCCGCCTCGGCCATGTCGAGGGGGTTCCCGAAACGGGCGCCGTCATCGGTGACGATCGCTATCGTCACGGTGATCAGGGGAAATTTCTGCTGGTTCCCCTGCCGGTCCTTCCCGATGAAGAAGCCCCTCTCACGGTCCTGTGCCGCGTAGAACTTCCGGATCCGCCCGTCAAAACCGGCGACGATTTCGCGGCAGACTCTTTCCGCCCGCAGAGGCGCGGAGATGATCACGAAATCGTCCCCGCCGATATGCCCCAGGAAATCCTCCGGCGCCTCCGCCGTCTTCATCTGGGCAAGCAGCAACCGGGCGACCTCCTTGATCACCTCGCTGCCCCAAGCGTATCCGTATATATCTACAAACGGCTTGAAATTGTCAAGGTCCACATGACAGAGCGAAAAGGTTTTTTTCGCTGTTAGACGATTCTCGATCTCCCGCTCGATCGCCAGGTTGCCGGGAAGCCCCGTAAGAGGGCTCGCATCGAGGTTGCGTTCCTCCAGAATCTTGAGCCGCCGCGCCATCGCCCCGAAGGCATGGACCAGGCTCCCGATCTCGTCACGGCGGTTGAGACGCAGGTCATAATCGAACTTCCCCTCGGCGATTTCTGCGGTCGCCTTTTCCAGCCGTCGAAGCGGGCGGGCGATGTTGTAGGTGACGAGCATGACGATCAGAAGCCCCACCAGCATGCTGACCAGGCTGAGAACCACGGTCAGACGGGATGCCCGCGCCCCCTGGACTTTGATTTCGTTCATCCGCTCACTGATGTCCTGTTCCGCCCTCTTCTGGATCCCCCGGATGATAAAGGCCATCTCGTCGATCGCCTTTCTACCCGAGAGCTCGGAGACCACCTGGGCCTCTGCGCTCTGGTTCCCCCGGACCAGCGCCACCTCCTGGGCGAAGAGGCTGTCATACTGGCTGTGGAGGAGGAAGAGTTTCCCCAGCGTCGGTTCGAGGGCGGGAAAACGACCGTTCCGGAGCTCCCCGACACCGCTTTTGAATTCCCGACCCCGCGTCCAGAAGATCTCCTCGATCGTGGGATCACGGAGGATCGGGTAGCGCTTCTCCGCGCTCTCCTGGGCGATAAGGGTGTCCAGCAGCTTTTTGCTGAGATCGACCACGGCGAAATCTTCGTTGATGATCCGGTAGGCAAGTTCGTTCAGTTGCTGGAGGCTGAAGATGGCGTAAGCGCTGGCCAGAACGGTCAAAAACGCCATCGCGAGATAGCTCAGCAACAGTTTGCGGTAGATCGTCAGCTTCATCCCGATTCCTTGATACGCCGTAAGTCCCTCATAAGTCCCTCATAAACGATTTTAGTAGCATATCCCTCCCGTTTCCGCAAAGGGGATTTCGGGAAAAAAGCCTTCCTTTTTTCCTCTCCGATCTGATAATGAAGAAGCCCTTTCCCTGCCGGTTTGACGGTCAGGTTCAGGAACCAATCAAAGCGGGGTAAACGAGGGGCGCAAAAAAAAGATGAGTGGAAAAATGGATTTCCGGCCTCAGCTCAAAAAAGGGACCATCGCCGGGCTCAAAAAAGGGTGGAACGGCTTTCTGTGGATGATGAAGATCATCATCCCGATATCTCTTATGACCTCGATCCTCGACTGGAGCGGCCTGATGCACCGCCTCGATTTTCTCCTCAAACCCCTGATGGGTCTGTTCAGTCTCCCGCCGGCCGCCGCCCTCCCGCTCGTCATCGGCATGCTGAGCTCCGTATATGGCGGGCTCGCCGCGATGGTCGCGATTCCCTTCAGCACGCCCCAGATGACGCTGATGGCCGTATTCATCCTGATGGCCCACGCCCTGATCCAGGAAGGGATCATCCAGGGGAAGTCGGGCATCCACCCCTTGAAGGCCACGCTGGTCCGCATCGGGGCCGCCCTTGTCACTCTCCTCCTGATGGTCCCCTGGGTCGGGAGTTCCACCGTCATGCCCGCCGCAGCGGAGGGCGTGCTTTCCGCCAGCCCTGCCTTCCCGGAAATGATTCGCCACTGGGCATGGACGACCTTCCGGCTCACGGCGAAGATCTTCGTCATCATCATGGTCCTGCTCACATTCCTGGAGCTCCTCAAGGCCTTCGGCTGGATTCACCCCTTTGTCCGGGCGCTCGGCCCCTTTCTCCGGATCATGGGCCTCGACCAGAAGGTGGGATTCCTGTGGATGACCGCGGTCATCTTCGGCCTCTCCTACGGCGGGGCGATCATCGTGGAGGAGGCGAAAAGCGGCCATCTGAGCAAGGACGATCTGGAGATCCTCCACCTTTCCATCGGGATGAACCACTCGATGGTCGAAGACCCACCCCTCTTCCTGACGATGGGCATCCACCCCTTCTGGCTCTACGTCCCCCGACTCGTCATGGCCATCGTGACGGTTCGGCTGTTGCGCCTCTGGCAACGCTATGCCCGGCGCCCCCATCCGGCCGCCTGAGGTCCTTCCCCGTTCGAAAGCACAGATAGTCCCCCGGGGAATGCGGTTCTGGGGGGTGCGCGCAAAAAGGTCTCCTTGCCCTCGGAAAAACCTTCTGCTATAATTCCTCGCTACGGGCGTATGGTTTTTCTTGCTGCGCAGGCCTTCAGGCGCAGAGGGGCTTTCTGTGAAAAACGAGAGAGGGGGACTGGTTACATGATCTACAATGAAGATTTCGAAACACTGCCGCGCGAGGTATTGGAGGCCCTGCAGCTCAAAAGGCTCAGGCAGGTCGTCCAGCGGGTCTACCATACCGTGGGCTTTTACCGGAGGGCCTTCGATGAGGCCGGCGTACAGCCGGACGACATCAAAACCCTCGATGACCTCAGGCGTTTTCCCTTCACCGCAAAGCAGGATCTCCGGGCAAATTATCCCTTCGGCCTGTTCGCCGTTCCGATGAGCAGCATCGTCCGCCTTCACGCCTCCTCCGGGACGACCGGCCGCTCGACCGTCGTGGGCTACACGAAGCGGGACATCGACACCTGGACGGAGCTGATGGCCCGCTGCCTCGTGGCTGCCGGACTCACTAAGAACGACATCTTCCTCAACGCCTACGGCTACGGCTTGTTCACCGGGGGCTTGGGCATCCACTACGGGGCCGAAAAGATTGGCGCGAGCGTCATCCCCATGTCCGGCGGCAACACAAAGCGGCAGCTCATGATCCTCCAGGATTTCGGCCCGACGGCGATCTGCTGCACCCCCTCCTACGCCCTGAACCTCGCGGAAGAGGGAAAGGCGATGGGGATCGACATGAAAACCCTGAAGTTGCGGGTCGGGATCTTCGGCGCCGAGCCTTGGAGCGAAAAGATGCGGCTGGAGATCGAAGACGCCTTGGGCATCACCGCACTTAACCTCTACGGCCTGTCGGAGATCATGGGCCCCGGCGTCTCCATGGAATGCCAGGAGGGCCGCCACGGCATGCACGTCTTCGAGGACCATTTTCTGGTGGAGGCGATCAACCCGGACACCGGCGAGGTGCTGCCGCCGGGGGAGGAGGGAGAGCTGGTCTTCACGACGCTCACGAAGGAGGCCTTCCCCCTGATCCGTTTCCGAAGCCGGGACATCTCCCGTCTGCTCCCGGAACCCTGCCGGTGCGGCCGGACGCTCTACCGGATGGACCGCGTCACGGGCCGCAGCGACGACATGCTGATCATCCGGGGGGTCAACATCTTCCCCTCCCAAGTCGAGGCGGTCATCATGGAAATCGAGGGCCTGGAGCCCCACTACCAGCTCATCGTGGACCGCGCCGGAAACCTCGACACCCTCGAGGTTCAGGTGGAGGTCAGCGAACAGCTCTTCTCCAACGCCGACGAGGTGAAGGTACTCCAGAACATGGAGAGGCGCATCACCAAGAACATCAAGGATTATTTAGGCGTCTCCGCCAGGGTGAAGCTGGTGGAACCCAAATCCCTCCAGCGTTTCGAGGGGAAAGCGAGCCGGGTGCTGGACAAACGTCAGATCTGATCGGCGCCTGGAGAGTTTTATCGCGGGAAAGGAAAAGGTGTCTTCGCCGGGGGCGCTCGGGAAATTTTGTCAGAGGAAAGAGAGGGGGGTTAAGCGATGAAGGTGGAACAGCTTTCCATTTTTTTAGAGAATAAACCGGGGGGGCTGGAGCAGGTGACCCGCATCCTGAAGGATGCCGAGATCAATATCAGAACCCTGTCGCTGGCGGACACCACCGATTTCGGGATCCTCCGCATGATCGTGAACGACGTCGACGCGGCTGCCCTGGTTCTCAAGACACAGGGGTTACGAGTCAGCCGGACGACCGTCGTGGCCGTCGAGGTCCCGGACCGTCCGGGCGGTCTCCACGGCATTCTTGAGGTCCTGTCCGGAAACGGCATCAATGTCGAATATCTCTACGCTTTCGTGGAGAAAAGCGGTCAGAACGCCGTGATCATCTTCCGGTTCGACGACCCGGATACGGCGATCGAGGTCCTCCAGAAAAACGGCCTGACCGTCCTGCCGGGGGCGAAGCTCTATGCCTTATAGGAAAAGGGGGGACAGCTCCCTATTTTTCAAGGAAAAATAGGGAGCTGTCCCCCCTTTTCAACCCTTGATGCAACCCAGGGCGCGCAGGCGCGCCACCTTCGTGGAGAGGCCGGCCCGGTGGACCACCTCCACCACGTCGTCGAGGTCCTTGTAGGCCTCGGGGATCTCCTCCTGGAGGGTCCTGCGGCCGGAGGCCATGACGATAACGCCGCGCGCCGCCATCTCGCCGGGGATCGACCGCCCCCTGCTCGCCTTCATCGCCCGGGTGCGGCTCATGACCCGTCCGGCGCCGTGGCAAGTGCTCCCGAAGGTCTCCGTGTAGGCCCTCTCCGTCCCTGCGAGGATGTATGATCCCGTCCCCATGTCCCCGGGGATGAGGACCGGCTGACCCGCATTCCGGTAGGCCGCCGGCAGGGCCGGATGCCCCGGGGGAAAAGCCCGGGTCGCCCCCTTCCTGTGGACGCAAAGACGGACATTCTTTCCTTCCAGGGGCAGGGTTTCGATCTTCGCGATGTTGTGGCAGACATCGTAGAGGAGCCGCATCCCCAGATCCCGTGGATTCATCCCCAGTGTTTTCTCGAAGGTCTCCCGTGTCAGGTGCATAAGCAGCTGGCGGTTGGCCCAGGCGTAGTTGGCCGCGCAGGCCATCGCAGCCAGGTAGTCCCGGCCCCGGTCGGACGTCAGGCGGGCGCAGGCGAGCTGGCGGTCGGGCAGGGGAATCCTGATTTCATGGACGTGTTTGACCATCTGCGCCAGATAATCGTCGCAGACCTGATACCCCAGGCCCCGGGAGCCGCTGTGGATGAGGACGCAGATCTGGCCGGCTTCGAGGCCGAAGGCCTCCGCAGCCGTCCCGTCATAGATCTCCGAAACGACCTCGATCTCGAGGAAATGATTACCCGACCCGAGCGTCCCGAGCTGGTCCCGGCCCCGTTCCAGCGCTCGATCGCTCACCTTGTCCGGATCGGCGCCCGCCATCACCCCCCTGTCCTCCGTCGTCTCCAGGTCGGCTTGGGTGCCGTATCCATGCCGGACCGCCCAGGCCGACCCCTCCCCGAGGACCTGCTTTTCTTCCTTTGCGGAGAGTTTCAATTTCCCCCGGGAGCCGACACCGGAGGGGATGTGCTGAAAGAGGGTCGTGACGAGGTCGCCCAGACGGTCGCGGATATCCTCCAGCTGCAGACGGGTGGTCATCAGGCGGCAGCCGCAGTTGATATCGTAGCCGACGCCGCCGGGGGAGACGACCCCCTCGTCCAAGTCGAAGGCCGCGACCCCACCGATGGGAAAGCCGTAGCCCCAGTGCATGTCCGGCATCGCGAGCGAGGCCTTCACGATCCCGGGCAGATGGGCGACGTTGGCCACCTGCTTCGGCCCCTCATCGGCCCCCATCCCCTTCAGGAGCTTTTCACTCGTGTAGAGGAGGCCGGGAACGCGCATCCCGCCGCTCGGCGGGATCTCCCACCGCCATTCGTCGATCCTGCGAAAACGGGCGTCAGACATCGAACACCACCCTGCCCATCCACCCCTCCGCCGTCCGGCATACCGAGGCCTGATGATAGGTCACCGCCTTGATCTCCATCCTGATCCGGTGTCGCGCCGGGTCATGCGGCTCTCCCCGGAGGACGGCCGTCAGCCGCCAGGGCGAAATCTCCCGGACCGCGCACGTCTTTGCCAGAAATCCTTCGCCGTTCCAGGCGTAGAGGACCTCGCGCAGGAAATTGACGAGGAGATCCGCCTCATCCTCCCCTTCGACGGCGACCGTCCGCTCCTCCGATTCCCGGACCGCCGAGGTATCCGTCAGGAGATCGAAGAGGGCGAGGGCCGCCCCGGCATAGACATCCCCGATCGTCTCCCCGGAGATCTCGATCCCCATATCTGCGGTATGATCGAAGACCCGGTAGCTCATTTCATTTTGCGGATCCGCACCTCGATCCCCTTCTCCCCCTTCAGCAGGGCCACGATCTTCGCCGTATCCGTCTCGCCCGTGTGGTAGGGGTAGAGGATCTGCGGCTTCACCATCCGGGCGGCGTCGGCCGCCATCTCCGGCGTCATCGTATAGGGAAGATTCATCGGCAGGAAGGCAACGTCGATTCTTCCGAATCCCTTCATCTCCGGGATGTTCTCCGTGTCCCCCGCCACGTAGATCCGTTTGTCGCCGAAGGTCAGGATGTAGCCGTTGCCGTCCCCTTTGGGATGATAGGGCATACCGGGGGAACGCATGTGAGCGATGTTGTAGGCCGACACCGCCTTGATCAGGATGCCGTCGACGGTCGTCTCCTCCCCGTTTTTCAGGACGATCCCGCGCCCACCCTTGGCGGCGCTAAGCGAGGTCAGGACCACTTTCGTCTTATCCGTACTGAGCTGCGCTATCACCTTCGGATCGAAATGGTCCCCGTGCTCGTGCGCCACCAGAATCAAATCGGCTTTCGGCAGGCCGCCGTAGTCGCCGTACTGGCCGACCGGATCGACATGGATGACCTTGCCGCCGAAGGTGAAGTACAGCGAGGCGTGGCCGATGAAGGTGATCTTCAGATCCCCGCGCGAGGTCGGCAGGACGTCCGTCTCGAATGCCCAGGCAACTCCCGCCGGCGCCGCCGCCAGCATGACGGGTAAAACAAATCCTAATAACCTTTTCATGTTCCCCCTCCCTCTGATGTGCACGCACGTTTTACAAATATCTCCGTGTTTCCGAGATATTGCCGCTGATGATGCCCTTCCCCATAGCATCCTCTTCTCGGATGGCATTGGGGCTCCGGGAGATTATATCCGAGCGAACGCCAAGCGTCAACTTCGCCGGCCCGTTTAAATTATTCCACTTGAGCGGAACCCGGTATCGGGTGCAGAATCGGAAAACCGGGGCAGCGGTGATCCTTACGGCAGACGTCCCTCCTGGCGGAGCTTGCCGAGGATCAGCTGGATCTGTGGCAGGGCCTGGGCGGCGGCCTTTTCGCCTTCGAAGATTGCCTCGTTGCGCTTGTCGAAATCGCCAGAACCGATCTGGCTCACCTGGGGACGGATGACCACGTCGGCGTTTTTGAGCTGGGCCGCCGCGATCTTCGCGTACATGATGTCGATCGACTGGAGGATCGTGACCAGTATCCCTTGGGGGACGGCGCCCGCGACGCCGGCGGAGATGTCCACGGCGATGACGACGTCGGCGCCGGCTTTCCTGGCGGCGTCCACGGCGACGGGGCTCACCACGCCGCCGTCCACATAAGCCTTGTCTCCGATCCGGACCGGCTGGAAGATCCCGGGGATGGAGCAGCTCGCCCGGACGGCCTTGCCGGTGTTCCCCGTCGCGAAGACCGTCTCCTCGCCGGTCTGGATGTTCGTGGCTACCGCCCGGAAGGGGATCTTCATCTGTTCGAGGAGGGTCTGGCGGACCGTCCGGTTGACGAAATTCTCTAACTTTTCCCCGCGGACGAAACCGTTGTCGGGAATGCACAGGTCGACTACGTCGTCCTTCTGGAGATCAAGGGCCATTTTCTGGAGCTGGAAGGCGTCATAGCCGAAGGCGTAGAGGCTTCCGACGAAGCTCCCCGCACTCGTCCCGATGATCAGGTGGATCGGAACCTTTTGCGATTCGAGCACCTTGAGGACGCCGACGTGCGCAAATCCCCTGGAAACACCGGCGCCAAGGACGACGGCGACTTTCGCCGGCTTCGGCGGCGGCAGGGGCGGTGGAGGGGGGACCTCCTTCGGCAGGCATGCAAAAATCAGGAGGAAACTCAGGACGAGGGCCTGCCGGCGGAGCGTCTTCATTCCTCGCTCTCCGCCGGGTCGATCTCCGGAATGTTTTCCTGCGCCATCTCCGCCTCCTCCGGGAGATCCTCCGGCGCCGCGCCGTTCTCCCGCTCCTCCTCCCGCTCGGCGCGGGCGACGCCGACCAGCGTCTCGTTGTCGTCGAGGTCGATCAGGCGCACCCCCTGGGTGCTCCGGTGGATGACGCGCACCTCTTCCGCACGCATGCGGATGATCCGGCCGGAGTCGCTGATCAGCACGATGTCCTCGCTGCCGGAGATCTGGAGTATCCCCGAAACGTCCCCGACCTTGGGAACGGTCTTCAGGTTGATCGTCCCCTTCCCGCCGCGGGTCTGGAGGCGATACTCCGTGATCTCGGTCCGCTTTCCGTACCCCTTTTCGGAGACGGTGAGGATGGTGTTTCCCTCGGTCGGGATCTCCATCCCGATGACCCGGTCATCGGTAGCCATCCTGATCCCGCGGACGCCGCGGGCGGTCCGGCCCATGTCGCGGACGTCGTCCTCCCGGAAGCGGATCGATTTGCCCTTCCGGGTTCCGAGGAAGATGTCCTGGTTCCCGAGGGTGAGCTGTACGTCGATCAGTTCGTCGCCCTCGTCGACGGAGATAGCGATGATCCCGCCCGTACGGGGGTTGGAGAAGGCCGAAAGCTCCGTCTTCTTGATCGTACCCCGGCGAGTCACCATGACCACCGACTTCTCCCCGGTGAACTCCCGGACCGGCAGGACGGCGGCGACCCGTTCGCCTTCCGTCAGATTGATCAGGTTGACGATCGCCTTACCCTTGGCGGCGCGCCCGGCCTGCGGGATCCGATATACCTTCAGCCAGTAGAGGCGGCCCCGGCTCGTGAAGATCAGGACGTAGTGGTGGGTGGAGGCGATGAAGATCCGCTCCACGAAATCCTCCTCCTTCGTCCCCATCCCGATCTTGCCGCGCCCGCCCCGGCGCTGGCTTTTGTAAAGGCTGACGGGGTTCCGCTTGATGTAGCCGGCGTGGGAGACGGCGACGACCATGTCCTCCTCGACGATCATGTCCTCGATATCGATGTCCTCTGAGCTGATGACGATCTCCGTCCGGCGCTCGTCCCCGTAGCGCGCCCGGATCTCGGTGAGCTCCTCAATGATCACATCGAGAACCTTCTGCGGGTCGTCGAGGATCCCCTGGAGCTTATGGATCAGGGTGGAGGTCTCGGCGTATTCCGCGTCGATCTTCTCCCGTTCGAGGCCGGTCAGGCGCTGGAGGCGCATGTCGAGGATCGCCTTCGCCTGGAGGTCGCTGAGGCCGAACCGCGAGCAGAGGGCGGCGGCCGCCTCCGGGGGGCTCCCGGAGGCCTTGATCACAGCAATCACCTCGTCGATCCGATCGAGGGCGATGATCAGCCCCTCTAAGATGTGGGCCCGCTCCCGCGCCTTCGCGAGGTCGAAGGCCGTCCGGCGGACGACGACCTGCTTGCGGAACTCCAGGAAGCTCTGGAGGATCTCCTTCAAGTTGAAGACCCGGGGCTGCCCCCGGTCGATCGCGAGCATGATGATCCCGAAGGTGGATTCCATCTGGGTGTGCTTGTAGAGCTGGTTCAGGATGACAGCGGAGGCCTCATCCCGTTTCAGGTCCAGTACGACGCGGATCCCCTCGCGGTCCGACTCGTCCCGGAGGTCGACGATCCCGCCGATCTTCTTCTCCTTGACGAGCTCGGCGATCTTCTCGATCAGGTTCGCCTTGTTCACCTGGTAGGGGAGCTCGGTGACGACGATGCTCTCCCGGTCGTTGCGCGCATTTTTCTCGATCAGCGCGCGCGCCCTCACCCGGATGATCCCGCGGCCCGTCCGGTAGGCGGAGAGGATCCCCTCGCGACCGTTGATGAAGCCGGCCGTCGGGAAGTCCGGTCCCTGAATGTGGTGGATGAGCCCGTCGATTGTGATCCCGGGGTCGCGGATCATGGCGATGGTCCCGTCGATCACCTCCCGGAGGTTGTGCGGCGGGATGTTCGTCGCCACGCCGACGGCGATCCCGGCGGTGCCGTTCAGGAGTAAAAGCGGCATCTTCGCCGGCAGAACGGTTGGCTCTTCCAGGGATTCGTCGTAGTTGGGTACGAAATCGACGGTGTTCTTCTCCAGATCTCCTAAGAGTTCCTCGGAGATCCGGGCCATCCGGACCTCCGTGTACCGCATGGCAGCCGGAGGATCGCCGTCGATGGAACCGAAGTTCCCCTGGCCGTCGACGAGGAGGTAGCGCATCGAGAATTCCTGGGCCATCCGCACCATAGTGTCATAGGCCGCCGTATCCCCGTGGGGGTGATACTTGCCGATGATATCCCCGACGATCCTCGCCGATTTCTTGTAGGGCTTGTTCCAGCGGTTGCCCATCTCGCTCATGGCGAACAGGACCCGGCGGTGGACGGGCTTCAGACCATCCCGGGCGTCGGGAATGGCCCGGCCGATGATGACGCTCATGGCATAGTCCATGTAGGACTTTTTCATCTCGTCTTCGATGTTGATCGCGATAGTCTTTTCGAACAGTTGGTCCATCAAACTGACTTTCTCCTTACGGGGGGGGGGAAAAGGGGGGACAGCTCCCTATTTTTCCTTGAAAAATAGGGAGCTGTCCCCCCTTTTCTTTCATACATCTAAATTCGAGGCGTAGAGGGCGTTTTTATAGATGAATTCGCGCCGGGGCTCCACCTGGTCGCCCATGAGGGTCGTGAAGATCCCGTCCGCCGCCACGGCGTCCTCGATCCTCACCTGGAGGAGAGTGCGCTTCTCCGGGTTCATTGTCGTCTCCCAGAGCTGCTCCGGGTTCATTTCGCCGAGACCCTTGTAGCGCTGGACAGTGTATCCCTTCTTCCCGGCCCCGATCACATGGTCGATGAGGGCCGCCATGCTGTCTACGGTCTCGAACTTCGCATCCTGGCCGCCTTCCGCTTCCTCAGCGGCGCTCACGCGGTAGGGCGCCTCTCCAAGAACGGTAATCTGGTTAAGAAGCGCCCGGATCTCTACAAACTTCGGGAGCTTAAGGACGTCCCGGTCAATGCTGGTGGTCACAATCCGGCCGCTTCGCCGGATACGGAAGGCCATCCTCCAGCGCCCGTATTCCTGGTCCATCTCGATGTCAACCCCTTCGAGGAGTTCGCCCAGGGCCATTCCGGTCCTTCTGGCCACCTTGGTCAGGGCCTCCTCGGTCCGGAAATCCTCGTCCGCGATGGCGGGGTCGCCGGCCAGAATCCGGACGACGTGGCGTTCCCTGTCCTCCTTTTCGAACTTATCGAGGATCGTCTCGATCCGCATCGCTTTGCGGATGTGATCGAGGAGGCGTTTGCCGGTGATTGCGGGGACACCTT
>JAHJQP010000184.1 GCA_018819165.1 Pseudomonadota bacterium | reverse complement strand
TTGATTTAAAGAGCATATTCCGCCGGAGAGTTGGCAACCGTGCGAACCTGCCGGAGATAGACCCGGCGGGGAAAAGGGCTGGAAAGGTTATCCAAAGTGTCGTCTGGTAAGGAAAGCGCGATCATCGGTATCATTATGCTGCTCCTTCTTTTGGGACTCGCTCTTCTTTGCCTTTCACACAGGAACCGCCGCCCGTTGTATTTAGGACTTCCGTAAAAACCGATCGATAGATCAAAACCTAAAGGCCATGGGCGATGAACCCATGGCCTTTTTTATTCCGCATGAAAGGAGTCAATCATGGAGGCAACAGGAGAGAGGGTTTTTATTTTCGACACGACGCTCAGGGACGGCGAGCAGTCGCCGGGGGCAAGCATGAATCCGGACGAGAAGCTCCGGATCGCCCGCCAGCTTGAAAAAATGGGTGTGGATATCATCGAGGCCGGTTTTCCGGTCGCCTCGGAGGGCGACTTCGCCTCGGTCCGGCAGATCGCCCGGGAGATCCGGGGCTGCCAGATCGCGGGGCTTGCCCGGGCGGATGCGGCCGACATCGACCGGGCCTGGGAGGCTATCAATGGGGCCGCCTTGCCCCGGATCCACACCTTCATCTCCTCGTCGGACATCCACCTTAAATACCAGCTCCGTAAGACGCGCGCGCAGGTTCTCAAAGAGGCCATCGCTGCGGTTGTCCATGCCTGCGGCTATACCGAAAACGTGGAGTTCTCCCCGATGGACGCGACCCGGAGCGACCGGGATTACCTCTGCGAGATGGTCGAGGCGGTCATTGACGCAGGGGCGACGACGGTCAACATCCCCGACACGGTGGGGTATGCTATTCCCGACGAGTTCGGCGATCTGATCGCGACCCTTTTCGCGCGGGTCAAGAATATCCGCCGCGCGGTCGTCTCGGTTCACTGTCACAACGATCTCGGCCTTGCCACGGCCAACGCCCTTGCTGCCGTAAAGAACGGCGCCAGGCAGGTGGAGTGCACGATCAACGGGATCGGCGAGCGGGCGGGAAACAGCGCGATGGAGGAGGTGGTCATGGCTCTCAAGACCCGGAAGGATCTTTTCGATCTCCAGACGGGGATCAGGACCGAGTATATCCACCAGACCTCGCGTCTCCTGACGCAGATCACGGGCATCCCCGTCCAGCCGAACAAGGCGATCGTCGGGGACAACGCCTTCGCCCACGAGTCGGGCATCCACCAGGACGGCCTGCTCAAGGAGAAAATCACCTACGAGATCATGACCCCCCAGTCGGTCGGGATCTCGGAGACCCACATCGTCCTCGGCAAGCATTCAGGGCGGCACGCCATCGCCAACCGCCTTCAGGAGATGGGCTATGGCCTGGTCGGGGAGGAACTCAACCGGGTTTTCGTCCGTTTCAAGGAGCTGGCCGACATGAAGAAGGAGATCTACGACGAGGACCTGGAGGCGATCGTCTATGAGGAGGTATCCCGGAGCGAGGAAAAGTACCGCTTCGTCTATCTCAACGTCGTCAGCGGCAACGCCACGGTGCCGACGGCCACGCTGCAGATGGAGGTGGCAGGGGAGCTGCTCCAGGAGGCGGGTTTCGGTGTGGGTCCGGTCGACGCCACTTTCGCGGCGATCCGGAAGATCACGAATACCAACTACCCCCTGCTGAAGTATGCCGTCAACGCCGTGACGGGGGGGACCGACGCCCAGGGGGAGGCGACGGTCCAGCTCAAGTTCAACGGCCGTTCCGCCGTTGGGCGCGGCGCCCATCCCGACATCCTGGTGGCGTCGGCCAAGGCGTACATCAACGCCCTGAACCGCCTGGAGTGGCTCAGCAAGGACGTCAGGAAAGTCAAGATTGCATAAACCGGATACATAAGACATAATGAATGCATAGGGAGTAAGGAGTGAGGAGTATAGGGGTAAGGGAGAATGGAAACATGTCAATGACCATCACGGAAAAGATACTCAGCCGGCACACGGACCTCGATGAGGTGCATCCCGGAATGCTGATCAACGCGCGGGTGGA
Organism: Pseudomonadota bacterium; assembly: GCA_018819165.1. Taxonomy (GTDB): domain Bacteria; phylum Desulfobacterota; class Syntrophia; order Syntrophales; family UBA5619; genus JAKAFS01. The sequence continues at coordinate 2,066 of JAHJQP010000184.1, read as the reverse complement.
TATTGCCCTCGGCAACGACATCACGGCCCCGATCGCCATCGATGTCTTCCGGAAGTCGGGGGGCAAAGAGGTCTTCGACCGGGAGAAGATCGTCCTCGTCCCCGACCATTTCGCCCCGAACAAGGACATCGAATCGGCCGAGCAGTGCAAGATCATGCGGGACTTTGCCCGGGAGCATGAAATTACGCACTACTTCGAGGTGGGTGAAGCGGGTGTGGAGCACGCCCTTCTTCCGGAAAAGGGGATCGTTCTGCCGGGGGATCTCGTCGTCGGCGCCGACAGCCACACCTGTACCTACGGGGCGCTGGGGGCCTTCGCCACCGGCGTCGGGAGCACCGATCTGGCTGCGGCGATGCTGACCGGGGAACTCTGGTTCAAGGTGCCGGAGACGATGAAGTTCGTCTATCACGGGAAACGCCGCCCCTGGGTCTCCGGAAAGGATCTGATCCTCCATACGATCGGCCGGATCGGTGTGGACGGGGCGCTTTACCGGGCGATGGAGTTCACCGGCGAGGCCATCCGGGAGCTGACGATGGCCGACCGTTTCACGATGGCGAACATGGCCGTCGAGGCGGGCGGCAAGAACGGGATCTTCATCCCCGACGAGGTAACGGAGGCCTATGTCCGGGAGCGCGCCGAGCGGAAGTATGAATTCTACTCCTCCGATCCCGATGCTCTCTACCATTCGGTCATCGACATCGATGTGGAGAAGATCGAGCCCCAGGTCGCCTTCCCCCATCTCCCCTCCAACGCGCGGGGGATCAGCGAGGCGGGCGACGTCCAGATCGATCAGTCGATCATCGGCTCCTGCACGAACGGCCGGATCGAGGACCTGCGCGTGGCGGCCTCCATCCTGAAGGGTCGGCACGCCGCGCACGGGTTCCGTCTGATCATCATCCCCGCGACGCCCGCGGTCTACCGCCAGGCGATGCACGAGGGACTCTTCGATATCTTTCTCGACGCCGGGGCGGTGATCAGCCTTCCGACCTGCGGCCCCTGCCTCGGCGGCTACATGGGGATTCTCGCTAAGGGGGAGAGGTCGGTGGCGACGACGAACCGGAATTTCGTCGGGCGGATGGGCCACCCGGGGAGCGAGGTCTATCTCGCCGGTCCGGCCGTGGCCGCGGCGACAGCCGTCGCTGGCCGTCTCGCCGGTCCGGAGCAGCTGTAAAGAAAAAGGGGGGACAGCTCCCGATTTTTCTTTGAAAAATCGGGAGCTGTCCCCCCTTTTTCCCGGAAAGGACTTGAAGATATGAAATTCAGAGGAAAGATTTGGAAGTTCGGAGACAATATCGATACCGACGCGATCATTCCGGCGCGGTATCTGAACACCTGGGACCCGCAGGCGCTGGCCGCCCATTGCATGGAGGACGCCGATCCCTTGTTCATGAAGAAGATGCGGCCGGGGGACATCCTCGTCGGCGGGGAGAATTTCGGCTGCGGCTCGTCGCGGGAGCACGCCCCCATCGCAATCAAGGCGGCGGGGATCGCCTGCGTCGTGGCGAAGAGTTTCGCCCGGATTTTCTACCGGAATTCATTCAATATGGGGCTTCCTATCTTCGAGTCGCGGGAACTGTGGGGCCTGGTCGAAGACGGCGCCGAAATCGAGATCGACGCTGGCGGGGGGGTGATCCGGATCGTCGGCGGTGCAACGGAGCCGCTGCATATTCAGCCGGTGCCGCCGTTCATGCAGGAGCTCATTGCCGATGGCGGGTTGATGAATCACATCGCGAAAGGGAAGGCGAAATGAGGCAGTATCGCATCGCGGTCCTCCCCGGCGACGGGATCGGGCCGGAGATTATCAAAGAGGCCCGGAAGGTCCTCGGCGTTGTGGCCGAACGCGCCGGCGTCCGGTTCGTGATGGAAGAGGGTCTCGTCGGCGGTGTTGCCTACGACCGCTGCGGCACCCCCCTGCCCGACGAGGTGATGGAGCTGGCGCTGGCGAGCGACGCCGTTCTCCTCGGTGCGGTGGGCGGCCCCCAATGGGAACCTCTCGACTACAGCCTCCGCCCGGAGCGGGGACTCCTCGGCCTCCGGTCGGGGCTCGGGCTGTTCGCCAACCTCCG
>JAHJQP010000183.1 GCA_018819165.1 Pseudomonadota bacterium | reverse complement strand
GATTATCCCCTCCCCTTTCATCGCCGCGAGCGCCGGCGTCAGACACCTGTCGACGACCTCCACCCGGGCGCCGCAGGCCAGGAGCCTCCCCACCTTGCGCTCGGCCACGCTTCCGCCGCCGACGACGACGCACTTCCGTCGGGAAATGTCTATGAACAGGGGATAATGACGCACAGCCGCTCCTTTCAGGTTTCGCCGCACCGCGTATCTTCGGGAAAATACAATTCCGGAATGCGTTTTGACGCTACCATGAAGGTCCTTAAAATTCAAGCCGCTTGAAATATCCGCCCGAAAAAGTTATAAGTATGCACAACGAACAACAAGCAGTAAGGAGTGAGGAGGTTTTCACGCCTCACATCTTTTAAGGGGAAATGACGCGGATCATGCCGGAGCAGAAGGGAAACGCGGGAGAAAAGAGGGAGGACTGGCTGAAGATCGAACTTTTCGCCCCGGCAGAGATGATCGACGCCCTGTCCAATTTCATGACAGAGATCGGTTCCCAGGGCGCTTATCAGGAATCCCTGGAGTCTCAATCTCCGAACGGTTTTCCCGAGCCATCGACCGGGGAGACGCTGAAAGCCTTCCTCCCCGTTGACGTCCGTCTGGAACGGCGTATCGCTTCACTCCAGACTTACCTTGACAGCCTGGCAGAGATCTTTCCCGAACTGGAGAGGCCGACCTTTCGGACAGAGATCATCCGCGATCCCGACTGGGGCGTGGCGTGGAAGAAATACTTCAAGCCGCTGCGGGTGAGCCGGAATATCGTCATCAAACCGACCTGGGAGCGCTTTACCCCGACCGGCAGAGACATCGTCGTCGAGATCGACCCCGGGATGGCCTTCGGCACCGGCCAGCACCCCTCCACGCGGATGTGCCTGGAGGCGATCGAAGAGATCCTCCTCAAGGACCGGAGCATCGAGAAGTGGCATGTCCTGGACGTCGGGACGGGAACGGGAATCCTCGGCATCGCCTGTGCGAAACTGGACGCCGAGCGGGTCCTGTGCGTGGACATCGACAAGAAAGCGGTGGAAATCGCACATGAAAACGTCCTGATCAACCAGGTCGAGGATCGCGTCGAGATCCTCGACCGCGACGTCGCCACCCTCACGGAGCCCTTCCACATGATCGTGGCAAACCTGACGGCGAAGATCCTCATCAGGCTCCGGCGCCATCTTTTCCGCCTCCTCGGCGACGGCGGCTACCTTGTCATCTCGGGTATCGTCACGCAGAACAAACCGGACATCGAGGCCCATTTCCTGAGCGACGGATTCTCGCTCCACCGCCTCATCACCGAAAAGGAATGGAGCTGTTATGTCCTGAAAAATGAGGGCCGCCGTCTGTGACTATTCCCCGGATCTACCTTCCGCGCCCTCTCGAGACGGGTGATGCCTGCACGGCAGCCGGGGATCAGGCGCGGTACCTCAGAACCGTCCTCAGGATGAGAGCGGGAGATCCCCTCGTCGTCTTCAACGGCAGCGGCTGGGAGTACGACGCCGTCATTCGGCAGAGGCCGGAAGGAGGGATTTCCCTGGAGATCACGGGGAAGCGTCCCGCGCCCGCCGACGCCATCGAGATCACGCTCTGCCAGGCCATTCCCAAGGCGGAAAAGATGGATGCGATCATCCGCCACGCCACGGAACTCGGCGCCGGCATGATCATCCCCTTCTTTGCAAAACGGTCCGTCCCCCGCTGGCCGGTGGAAAAGTCGCCGCAGAAACGGGCGCGCTGGCAGAAGATCGCCGTCGAGGCCTGCCGCCAGTGCGGCAGGGCCGACATCCCGGAGATCGGCGGGATCGTAACGTTCGAGGAGATGCTCCTCTCCAGCCGTCCTGGGGGGCTCAATCTCATCTTCTGGGAAGAGGAGTCGGCAAAGGGGATCCGTGGGGTCCTGCAGGATCCCCGGCAGGCGGGAATGAAGTCGTTTCTCCTGGTCGTCGGGCCCGAGGGGGGATTCGAAAAAGGCGAAATCGACCGGGCTCTGCAGGCGGGTTTTCTCTCCGTGAGCCTGGGGAAAAGGGTGCTCCGCGTGGATACGGCGGCGGCGGCCGTCCTGGCCGTCATCCAATACGAGAGGGGCGCCCTCGGCGACACAGAGAGGGGAGGTTAGCATGGCGGATAAGCGGTTCGGCGGTTTCTGGCGGAGGCTTTTCGCCTATCTCATCGACAATGTCATCCTCTATTTCGTCTCGCTGGTCCTGTTGCTCGTCGGCCTCCTCGCCCTGGAGCTGGGGGGCAATACGCTGGGCCGCGCCCTATCCTCGGGAACCATTCCCCGCGGGATGGGCGTCTTCCCGGTCGTCTACGTCGTCACGACGATCATCACCGGAATGGGCTACTTTACATGGTTCCACGGCGCCGCGGGCCAGACCCCGGGAAAGATGCTCCTCGGCCTCCGAGTCATCCAGACCTCGGGCGTCCGGATGACCTTCGGCGTCGCTTTCCTCCGGTGCGTGGGCTACCTGATCTCCGGCCTCTTTTTCTGGCTCGGCTTCCTCTGGATCGCCTTCGACGGGAGGAAGCAGGGATGGCACGACAAGATCGCCGCCACCCTCGTCGTCCGAGTGAGATACGAACCGGTCAACCATCCCCTCGGCGTTGAGGAGGCTCCTCCGTCCGGAAACCATGGAGAAACGGCTCAGCCGCCAGGGCAACGGGCTGAAGATCAGTGCGTCGATTCTCGAACCCACTGATCATGATGAGTCGAAGATTTTCGCCAGAAAAATGGCTTGACAAACAAGGGCATATTTTATAGAAGAGCGTTCCGTTTCGGCGGGAACCAACCTGAGAACGGGGGCCGGTAGCTCAGTCGGTAGAGCAACGGACTGAAAATCCGTGTGTCGGCAGTTCAATTCTGCCCTGGCCCACCATAAGAATCAAGGGGTTAGCCAATGTCTGGTTAACCCCTTTTTCTTTCTTTTGTTATTCTCTCCCCATCTTCTCCCCACTTTGGGAAATTCCATGCCACTTTTTCTTCGAGAAACAGTCTTTCTTGTCCAGGCTGATAATCTTGATAGAAGATCCCCGGACATGTTGCAGTCGAAGATATTTCATCTTGCCATGTGATGTCCATATCTGCATCGTGACCTCCGGCTTATTCCTCGTTTCCCCCACTATGACTCTCCAGGATGGCCCAGGTTGAACGATCCGTAGCTTGTTTGATAGAGAGGGGGCCGCCAAATACGGGCACGGGGATCAGGAATAGAAGGGTGACGCATCGAGGCAAGACAGCGTACAGATCGGGTAGAGTTGCTTGCCACCTTTCACTTGGAAATCAGCGAGACGATATCATAGGGAAAGGGTAGATGGCTGGAAATGACAAGAACGGTATCTACGAGTAAACAGCGGTGAACGATCTTCAGAATTGAGGATAATGGATTGAAAGCAACGGTGCTTGCCGAAGAATGCCAAAAGGTATTCATGGCCTCAGTCCACCCAACTTCGACACCTTGAAGGCAACAAATCATATCCAACCAGTTGATTAGAAACAGGAATAATCAATTTTAGGCGACTCGTTTGTAGTGTATTATATGTATGATATATCTCTTGACAGGCGTGTGATATTTATTTATAG
>JAHJQP010000182.1 GCA_018819165.1 Pseudomonadota bacterium | reverse complement strand
TTGACCAGGGGGAGATGATCGGCCAGGGCCTCGGCGATCCTCTCCGGACCAAGAGCGGGGGTCTCCAGACTGACCGACGCCCACCGGCCCGCATCCGTAAACAGACGCTCCAGGGAACGGAAATAGTCGGAGTCGTAGGAAGCGTAAAGGTCATCCTTGCCTTCGTTTTCACCTGTAAAAGACAACCGGTGGTACTCGGGAACGCCGAGGAGATTGACGAGCTCCGGCGAAGCGATCACATCCAGTCCGTCTTCCCCCGCCTTCTCGACCATCGCCCCCCGGGAGGCGAGAATATCGGCAATGACCTCCGGAAGGTCCCTCATGGTCCGTTCCTCCTAAATCTCATAATCCTCTCCGAAGATCTCCCGGTCCAGGGTCTGCGTCTTGAGATAGCTTTGTTTCGCCGCTGCCAGTTCGTCGCCCAGCTTCCCGAACTGTTCTTTCATCCCTTCCCGGTTCGCGCTGCGCATCCAGATATCCAGGATGAGGTCGTCAAAATCCCCCTCCTCTTCGAGATGCCCCAGAATCGGTTCGATCTCCCCGATGACCATCTCGAACATGTTGATCTTGCTGTCCAGAATCTCCATGATGTAATCCTCGATGGTGCCCCGGATGGAGAGGTTGAAAATGAAGACATCCCTGGTCTGACCGATCCGGTGGAGCCGGCCGATCCGCTGCTCGATCCGCATGGGGTTCCAGGGCAGGTCGAAGTTGATGATCGTGTTGCAGAACTGGAGGTTTCGCCCCTCGCCGCCCGATTCGGTCGAGACGAGGACGGGGGTGTCGGCCTTGAAGCGCCCGATGGCCTCATCCTTGGCCCGCGCCGTCATGTCGCCCCGGAAGGTCGAGAAGGGGATCCCGCGCCTCTTCAGAAGGGCCGTGACGTGGTCCATGCTCTTGAGGAACTGGGTAAAGATGATCCTCTTCTCCGCCGGGTTCTTCTGCACGAGTTCCAGGAGGGCCTTCCCCTTGCTGGTCTCCTCCAGAGAGTCTATCATGGCAATAATCTCGCCGAAGTCGTTGTCCCCCCGCAACTTGAGGAGGCTCTCCCGCAGGGCGAACGGGCTGCTCCCCGCCTCCCGGAGCAGCATGTTGAGCATGGGTTTCTTCAGATTCAGGGTCTTCAGATGGGCGCCGACGTCCTCGTAGATTTTTCCCTCCAGGGCGGAAGGTTCCAGGCGCAGTGTGGTAGCGAAACGTTTCGGGAGCTTAAGATCGATGGCGCTGCGGGTGTTGCGGATCATCACTTCCCGGAGCAGTTCCTGCAACCTTTCCCGGTGGACCGGTTTCTTCAGATTCCCCCGGGCGACGTACTCCTGCCGGAAGACCTTCTCGGTCTTGAACTGCCCGGGCTTGAGGAGGGTGATCAGGTTGAAGAGTTCGATCAGGTTGTTCTGGATCGGGGTCGCCGTGAGGAGAAAAATGAATCGCTTCTGGAGCTGGTTGACCAACTTCCACGCCTTGGTGGTCCTGTTCCGCAGGTGATGGGCCTCGTCGACGACGACCAGATCGTAGAACTGAGCGAGAACGAGCGGCATGTTCCGGTCGCTTCTGGCCGTCCCCAAGGAGGCGATAAGGAAACGCTGTTTCCAGAAGGTTTCAGGATTCTTTGTGAAATCAGGGGAATCCGTCGAAAGGAAGGGGATGCCGAATTTCATTTCCATCTCCTCCTGCCACTGGGAAACAAGGGACGCCGGGGTGAGGATGAGAACGTTCCTCACCATGCCCCGGAGGAGGTATTCCTTGATCAGCATCCCCGCTTCGATCGTCTTTCCGAGGCCGACCTCGTCGCCCAGGAGGACCCGGCCGTGGAAGCGCTTGAGCACCTTCTTGACCGTTTCGATCTGGTACCAGTACCGGTCCACATCGTTCATAGCGCTCAGACAGAGAAGCTCATCGAAACCGCTCCGGATCGACAGGGCGTGATAATCGATGAGCAGACGAAGTTCGTCGAGGGAGGTCGTCGCGGCGCCGGCCAAGGCCGTCAGGATATCATGTGCCGGAGGATCAACCTTGACGGGAACTCTGCAGGCGGGGATTTCAATCTTGACGGTCAGCGGGGGCGATGGCTCCCCGGCAGACGTCCGGGACGGTTTGTCAGCTTTCTTTGTAGTCGCCTGTTTTGGTCGGGAAACGGTCCTTTTCACCGGCGTTTTTTCCGGCCTGGCGGCGCTCACCTCCCCGGCGGTTCCCGTTTCCAGTTCCTGCCGCAGCTTCAGCGCCTCCCTATATTTGATGGTATCCTCCACATCCCTGATGAGTTCGCGGGGTTTTGTTTTATCCAGCAGGACTTTGGGATGCTTCTTTTGCAGGATCTTCGCCGTGCTGAGGTATTCCCTGGCCCGGTGCAGATTGTCCATCTGCGCCTCCACCTTGCCGAGGAGGGCGTAATCCATCCATGACGTCCGCATGCGGATAAGCCGCAGCAGCCACTTCCGGGCCAACTCGGGTTCCCAGAGGCGGTTGACGGCGAGGTCGATGATCTCCAGGACCGGTTCGATGTCCTTCGGGTATTGACTGATCAGATATTCGAGAGTGCGGACGGCCTTCTTGTAATCACCTTTCCGGAGGTAGTGATGATAGGCTTCAACGGGATTATCCTGTATCCTTGACATGGTCTGTCTGCATTCTCCTGCACAGGGTTGACTGGTCGATGACGCCTTTTCTCATAAAACGGCTTTTGCAGTCAAGGATAA
>JAHJQP010000181.1 GCA_018819165.1 Pseudomonadota bacterium | reverse complement strand
GAAGTAACCGCCTTCTTTTCAAAGAACTGAGGTTGTTGTTCTGACCGGCTATGACCCGTTAGTCTTTGGGAACCGCCCGGTGCGGACCCGCATGCCGGGTGGTGTGGGGGCCGGGGGAGAAAACCCCCCGGCTACCCGATTGTTCGCTGATTTCCTGTCCGATCTCGTAAAGAAAGTCCGGTGAGAAATCCGCGTTATTGGGCCAGACGATAGTGTCAATCTCAGGGTTGACCGTGAAACGACGAAAATACGCCGGATCCCGCAAAGGTTCAAAAATGGGTCCATCCAGATGAGAACCGAGATCAACAAGTTTGATCTGACCATCCTCGAAACGCACCTTGATCTTATGACCTGCAATGTGCCTGGCTTCAGTTACGTAGTGCATTCCGCACCTCCTATTCTAAGGGTTCAATTGCCAACAAATCCTCGCGACGTTCTACTCGCTTCCAATTCTCCATCAATTCGTCTCTGTGCTCATATGCCCATTCCAGCACCAGCGCCGTGACTCTGCGCGGCAGACTTCCCTCAATGATACGTAAATCTAGAATTGAAAACGCCGCCCGTTGCTCCTCGTATTTCGCGTGGAAATGCGGTGGTGCGTGCTCCTTGAAATACATGGCGATCACGATTCCGAAAAATCTGCTTATCTCAGGCATCGTTCACTGTCCTCATTCAACTTGTGTGTTGCTGGGAAGCATAGCACGTTTCGGATGTGATGTCATCCCAGATTCAGCGAACGCTGCGGGTCACCGGGAGCCAGCTTTCCGGGCGATCCGGTGCAACCGCTGGTGTACGCCCGGCACGGGCGTGAACTTATGGGGTGAAAGTCCCCTGTATCTGAATCCTGTCAATGTCAAAAACATTAACACAAGTACCAGCCGAAGGCAAGGGCGGAACCGCGAGGCTTGGGGCTTGAAAAATTTGCGCTTTGATGGTAAGTGTAATTACAGCGCCCCTATACCGGCTCCGGCTGAATGGCTGGATTGCGGTAAAGCGCCGGAAGCCCGGCGACCGCTCTCAGCCGGGGCGGTTCTTCCCTTGGGGGGAACGGTTGGATTCCGCCGGAAAGACGATCATCAGAACATGAACTTGACGGACCGATTTCTGAAACAGCGAATGAAGATGGTCGATACCCAGATCCGTGCGAGAGGCATCGCGGATCAGCGGGTCATCAAGGCCATGGAAAAGATCCCCCGCCATCTCTTCGTCGATGAGGGGCTGATCGACCAGGCCTATTACGACAGCCCGCTTCCCATCGACCGGCAGCAGACCATCTCCCAGCCCTATATCGTTGCGCTGATGTCCGAGGCGATGGAGCTGACCGGGAAAGAAAAGGTTTTAGAGATCGGAACCGGCTCGGGATACCAGACCGCCATCCTTGCCGAGCTGGCCGAGAGAGTCTTTTCCATCGAACGCATTGCCGTGTTGGCGACCCTGGCGAGGAGGATGCTCGATGCGCTTAACTACTACAATGTGGCCATCCGGGTGGGGGATGGAACATACGGATGGCGCGAGGAAGCCCCATTTGCGGCGATCATGGTGACGGCCGGTGCGCCGCTGATCCCCCGGATTCTCATCGAACAGCTCGCTGTCGGCGGCCGTCTGGTGATCCCTGTGGGGGGCCGCCACTCCCAGATCCTCATGAAACTGACCCGCCTGTCGGCAGATCCGGATGATCTGAAGAAAGAGGATCTTGGCGGCTGCCGCTTTGTGGATCTCATCGGGGAACACGGGTGGGAAAATTGACGAAAGAGATATCCCCCTTTCCTGGTTTTTCATATAGCCCGCATTGCTGGAAATTCATCGGATTCATCCTGTTGCTCTTGATCGGCCTGACGATCCTCTCCTGCGCCGGCTACCCCCTCAGAAGCGAACGGCCCCGGGGTATATACCACCTGGTGAAAAGCGGGGAGACCCTCTCGGCCATCGCCCGGGCCTATCAGATCAACCTGCAGGATCTTGCGGAGATCAACAACATCAGCAATCCCGACCAGATCGAAGTGGACAGCGTGATCTTCGTTCCCGATGCCAACCAGGTCCTGGACGACGTCCTGACAGCGGCCCGGTCGCAGAAGACCCTGGCCGCAACGCCCGTCGCGGAGGCCCCGGTTGTATCAGGAAAAGCGGAGGTTTCCGGGAAGGAGATTCCGAAAAAGGCGCCTGTGGCGGGGGCGGTTAAAAGCCGGGAAGCGGTTCCTGTCGATGTGCCGACAAAGGATCGCGCCGCTCTTCCCCGTGCGGCGGAGCGAAATTCGACCCTCTCCAGGATTTCCGACAAGCCTGAAAGCGAGAAAATCGAAAACCACCCGGTGAAACAAGACATCGGGGAACGGGAAGGCCTCCAGTTCGACAAGAAGCGTTTCATCTGGCCGGTTAAGGGTAAGGTGGTCTCTCAGTTCGGCATCCAGCCGAACAGGATGTCCTTCAACGGTATCCGGATCGCCGCCGGCGAGGGAACTGCCGTTCAGGCGGCGGCAGGCGGGTCGGTGATCTTCTCTGCGCTCCTCAAGGATTACGGAGAGACGATCATCATCAAGCATGATGATTATTATGCAACGGTCTATACGCATCTGGGGATAAGAACCGTCCGCGAAGAGACCCAAATCAAAAAGGGGGACCGGATTGCATTTCTCGGCAAAGCCGATGGCAGAGAGGAACCCTATCTCCATTTCGAGATCCGGTATAAGAACAAGGCCCGGAATCCCCTTTTCTTCCTCCCCTGAACAGGGTGAAATCGGGGCATGCCGCGGAAGGCAGGGCGGCGCAGCCGGCATCCCGCCGGGGAACAGTCAGGATGTACAGGGTAACGCTCATGAATCTGAAAGAGGATTTCAACTGCTTTGAACAGGGTCCGATACGACCTCCGAGCGAAGCCCGAAGTCTCCTGATCCGGGCGACAAGGAACTGCCCCTGGAACCGGTGCGCCTTCTGCCATACCTATCAGGGGGAGACTTTTTCGCTCCGGCCGGAGGCGGAGATCAAGGCGGACATCCTGAAGATGGCCGAGACGGCCGAGCGGATCCGGGCGCTTTCCTTGCGGTGCGGAGAAGGGGGTTGCGTCGGCGAGAGGACCATTCACCGGATTTTCAACCAGGCAGAGAATTACGAAGGTTGTTTCCAGTCCGTCGCAGCGTGGCTCTATTACGGCGGGGAATCTGTCTTTTTGCAGGACGCCAACTCTCTGGTCATGAAGACGGACGACCTTGCCGAGGTGATCTCCTTCATTTGCAAAACCTTCTCTTCGGTTACGCGGATCACCACCTACGCCCGCGCGAAAACCGCCGCAAAAAAGACGGTGGAGGAACTGAAGCGTCTGCGGGAGGCGGGGCTTTCGCGGATCCATGTGGGGATGGAAAGCGGTTACGATCCGCTGCTCAAATTCATCCGCAAGGGGGTAACCTCTGCCGAACAGATCGAAGGGGGGCAAAAGATCCGGGAAGCCGGCCTCTCCCTTTGCGAATATGTCATGCCGGGCCTGGGAGGAGTCCGGTGGACGCGGGAGCATGCCGTTGAGACCGCCCGGGTCCTCAACCGGATCAACCCCGATCATATCCGCCTGCGGACGCTTCAGGCAGTTCCGGGCACACCGCTCGCGGAAAAGATCCGACAGGGAGAATTCCAGCCCCTGGACGATGAGGAGATCCTCCGTGAGATCAGATTGTTCATCGAGACGCTGGAGGGGATCGAGACGATGGTCGTGAGCGATCATATCCTGAACCTCCTGGAGGAGCTGGAGGGAAAGCTCCCCGACGACCGCGAGAGGTTGCTCGGCATCATCGACCGCTTTTTCGCCCTGCCTGCCGAGGAACGGATGATCTTCCGTCTGGGGAGACGGATGGGGGCTTACCGGCGGCTGGACGATCTGGCCGACGGAGGCAGGAAAATACGGTTCAAGGGAATTCTGGACGGATATTGTGCAAAGGATCCGCTGGAGCTGGAGCGGGATATCGCCGAGATCAGAAGCCGTTACATCTGAAAGGGGAACAGCGGGAAGATGGCAACTGTCGGGCATCAGGTGTGAACAGGAAATCGTGTTGACTATTCTTCAAAGATGTGATAAATATACACAATCAAAATAAATTTATCGGGTGTAAAACATGTTCAAGGTAGGAGATTTGGCGGTATATCCGGCACAGGGTGTAGGGGTTATTGAGGCAATCGAGAACCGGGAGGTCGGGGGAAGCAAACAGCTGTTCTACATCATGAAGATCATGGGCAACGGCATGAAGATCATGATTCCCATGGTGAGCGCAAAATCGGTCGGTCTGCGCGAAGTCATCATGGAAACCGAGATTCCCAAGGTCTATGCGATCCTGAGGATGAAGGATGTCACGATCGACAAACAGACCTGGAACAAGAGATACCGGGAATACCTGGAGAAGATCAAGACGGGATCGGTATTCGAAATTGCCGGGGTTCTTCGCGATCTTTTCATCCTGAAAAGCGACAAGAACCTTTCCTTCGGGGAGAGAAAGATGATGGACACGGCAAAGAACCTGCTCATCAAGGAGATCTCTGTGGCGAGCAATTCTGCAGAGACCAAGGTTGAAGAGGATCTGAAGATGATCTT
>JAHJQP010000180.1 GCA_018819165.1 Pseudomonadota bacterium | reverse complement strand
GCCGTATTCCGGAATTTCTCGACCGAGAGGATAACACGGGCATCTACTGGATTATCGATATATTTTTTCAGTTTTTTCAGCCTTTCCTCCACATATTCCTTTTGCCAGTTTTCCCCCTCTGCACTCCTGAATGTCACAGAAATCTTCATGGTCGTTTCCTCCTGTTCCTGGTTTTACCGGCCCGCCGGCGGGCGGCATGCCAAAATGGCTAAGCCGCCCCTCCGACATTATCTCCCGTCAATAATATTTCTTCTTCCGCCTTGAGGAGGGCAGAATTTTCATCATCTCTCTGTATTTTGCGACTGTCCGCCTCGCGATGGATATTCCGGACTTCGCAAGGCGTTCGACGATGTCCTGATCGCTGAAAGGTTTGCGGGGATCTTCACCGCTGATGATCTTCCGGATATCCGCCTGCACGCTTTTGGAGGCGACATCAGCGCCGCCGTTCCTGCGGATGCTGCTGCCGAAGAAGTACTTCATTTCAAAAATGCCCCGCGGGGCATGCATGTACTTGTTCGTGACCACCCGGCTGATCGTTGATTCGTGCATTTCCACATCATCGGCGACATCCCGCAGGATCAGCGGTTTAAGAGAGCTGATCCCCCTGTCGAAGAATTCCTTCTGAAACCGGACGATGCTCTCGGCAACCCGGTAGATCGTCTTCTGCCGCTGCTGAATGCTCTTAATGAGCCAGGTCGCCGACTGGACCCGTTCCTTGATATAATTCTTCCCGTTTTTCGCCTTCGCCCCCCCGCTCAGCCCGCTCATGATCTCCCGATAAAAGTTGCTGATCCGGAGCCGCGGCAGGCCGTCGTCGTTGAGGACGATTTTATAGTCGTCGCCGCTTTTGATGACATAGACGTCGGGTATGATCGCCTGGGTGCGTTCCTCATTATAGACGCTCCCCGGCTTGGGATCCATATTGCTGATGATGACGACTGCCGCCAGGACATCGGCGAGAGGCGCTTTCAATTTCCGGGCGATGTAGTCATAGTTCTTGATTTCCAGGTCTTTCAGATGGCCGAGGATGATCTTTTCCAAGAGGGGACGCGCACCCTCCGCCATTCTCGCCTGAATGAGCAGGCACTCCCGGAGATCGCGGGCGGCGATGCCGATAGGATCGAACTCCTGGATCTTTTTCAGCACCTCCTCCGCAAAGGCCGGATCCACCTTCTCCTGCAAGGCGATCTCCTCCGGGGTGGCCGCAAGATAGCCGTTCTGGTCAAGATTGCCGATGATCTGCTCGCCGACGCGCTGTTCATCCTCCGTCAACGGGGAAAGCCGGAGCTGCCACATGAGGTGGTCCGTGAGCGAGGATTTCGCCACCAGGAGGTTGTCCCAGGAGGGAGCGGGGCCCTCCTTCCGGTCGTAGGTGATCCCCATCGAACCATAGTCTTCCAGATAACTGTCCCAGTCGAACTCTTCCCGGCCGTCTCCCGCTCCCGTCAGTTCTTCGGTCCGCTCCGCCGTCTTGATCTCTTCCCGATCGCCCTCCTCAGTCTGTTCGGGTTCGATCTTCTTTTCGGCTTCGGGATCCTCATCCGACGTGACCTCCTCCAGAAGAGGATTCTCCTCCATCTCCTGATTGATCGTATCCATCAGGTCCAGTCGTGAAAGCTGCAGGAGCTTGATGGCCTGCTGGAGCTGGGGCGTCATGACCAACTGCTGGGTCAGTTTCAGATTCTGCTTTAGTTCAAATGCCATGTTCCGACTGCGCTACCTTCCATCCCCGTGCAGAATTTGACGAGAGCTTCAGAATTTGAAGTCGTCACCGAAATAAATCTTCCTTGCTATCTCAGAGCCGGCGATCACTTCCGGCGTTCCTTCCACGAGAATCGTTCCTTCGTTGACGATGTAAGCCCGGTCGCACACGGACAGGGTTTCACGGACATTGTGATCGGAAATGATCACGCCGATCCCCTTCGTCTTGAGTTGGGCGATGATTTTCCCGATGTCGGCTACGGCCAGCGGATCGATCCCCGCAAAGGGTTCATCCAGGAGGATATATTTCGGTGACGTGACAAGCGCCCTCGTGATCTCCACCCGCCTCCGCTCGCCACCGGAAAGCGAATAGGCGCTGTTTTCCGCAAGCCCCGTCAGCCCAAGTTCTCCTAAGAGCATCCGCAGACGCTCTTCCCTCTCCTCCCGGTCGCTGGGAATCGTCTCCAGGATGGCCATGATATTTTCCCGCACCGTCAGCTTCCGGAAAATAGAAGGCTCCTGCGGCAGGTAATTCAGCCCCTTGCGCGCCCGGATGTACATGGGACACTGGCTCAGATCCTCACCGTCAAGGAAAATCGTCCCTTCGTCCGGCTTGATCAGACCGACCATCATGTAAAAGGTCGTCGTCTTCCCGGCGCCGTTGGGTCCCAGAAGGCCCACAACCTCGCCTGGATTGATCTCCAGGTTTATCCGGTTGACCACTCTCCTCCCGCTATAGATCTTGATCAGCCCCGTTGCGGTCAGTTTTCCCATGAAGAGATCACGCGACAAAGCCCTGAATCGTCAACATTCACCGCTTCTCCTGCTTCTCGCCCGGATAGATCGTGGCAGTCACGCGATTGTTCTCCGCACTCTCCACTACTCCCCGGTTCTCGTTGAGGAATACTATAATCCGGTCCCCCCGGATGATATTCGCGCCTTCGCGCATGACAGCGCCGCCCGTCATAGTGATCTTCTGGGCATCCTGTTCGAAGAGGGCCTCCTCCCCGGTCACGATCCGGTCGCCTTCGGTGATCGTGACATGGCCCTTGGCCTCCACCCTTTCCAGATTTCCCGTTCCTTCGACCTCCCGGGTAGACCCGCCGGCTGTCTTTTGATCTTCCTTATAGTAGAGAGTCAGGCGATCGGACCGGATTGTCCGCGCACCCTGGGTGGCCACTGCATTGCCGGAAAAGACGACCATCCGCTTTTCATGGTAGGCGTCCAGACGGTCGGAGACGATCTGAATCGGATGATCCCGCTCGACCCGCGGCTTCTTCTGCGTGTCGCCCCGCGCGCCACCCGGCTGCCACAGGGCTATGATCAGAACGCCCACGCAGATGATGATTCTGAGACCCCTTCCCGACATCGCCTTTCCCCCTCACTTTCCCCCGGAACTCGCCCGGACCTGCGACAGGAGAGTCACCTTTTTCCCTTCCAGGGAAAAGATCATCCCCACACCGCTGACCCTGACGCTCCGGTTTTCCATCACGACTGGCCGGTCGGTCTCGATCCGTTTTCCCGCATTCCGGTAACGGAGGCGGTCCGTCGTAAAACGGTCTCCATTTTCTGAAACTATCCCGACATTCCCTTCGATCTCCATGTCCCGCGATGCGGTATCGAACCGGCCGCGATCGCCCGTCATTACGAATGTTCCGCCGTCCTTCATCACCAGCCTGACGGTCACCTTATCAAAGATGGCCAGATTTTCCTTCTTCTGATACCTTGCCGTATCCGCCAGGATCTCCCACTTCATACCGGAATCCCCGACCTCCGTATAGCGGACGTTCTTGACCTGCAGATCGACCCTGTCCGACATGATCTTCAGGAAGGCCTTCTCCGGCGCCTTTCCGATCATCCCGACTGCAAGGATCGCCGCCAGGACCAGTACTGCCGCCAGGGTTGCGACGATGAGCACTGTTTTTCTTCTTATCTTCATCATCTTTGTCCGGTACCGGTCCGGTTGAACCCGTCTCCTTTCGCGCCGCTCACGTTCGAAATTTTATACCATCTGCACCCGCCGTTGTAAAGGTGAAACGTCTTTGCCAATGATGACGGATGGTTACGCAAATTCATATCTCGCGGCCACATCCGCCCAGAGCTCCTGTGCCTGGAGGATCACCTCGCACAGCTCCCGTACGGCCCCCCGCCCTCCCTTACAGCCGGTTACATAATCGGCGACCTGCCGGACCTCCGGGACCGCATCGGCCACGGCGACCGCAAACCCGACCCGCTTGAAAAGCGGAATATCGACGATGTCATCCCCGGCATAGGCAGTCTCCTCCGGCGCAAGATTCCTCCGCTGCAAAATCTCCGCTAAGGCCTCGACCTTGTTCCTGATCCCCTGGTGGACCTCGGCGATCCCCAGATCGGCGGCGCGGCGCTCGACAACCTGCGACCGCCTTCCCGTCAGCAACACCACGTCGATGCCATATCTCATGATGATTTTCAAACCATGACCGTCTTTCACATCGAAATTCTTGCTCTCCACCCCCGCATCGTCGATGATTATCCGGCCGTCGGTCAGAACCCCGTCCACATCCAGGATCAGGAGCTTCACCCGGCGGATCTTGTTTAAAAGCCGCTCATCCGTTATTTCCCTCGCCATGTTACGCCCCCTCTCCTGTTATGTACTCCCGCGTTTCCCGCACCGCTGCATCGATTCTCTTGAGCGTGACGAGCAGATCCGGCAGGCTGTCCAAGGCCAGGGAATTGGGCCCGTCACAGAGCGCCTGGTCGGGATCCGGATGGACTTCAAAAAAAAGACCATCGATTCCGGCCGCCACTGCCGCCCGGGCAAGGGTGGGAACCATCCGCCGGTCTCCTCCCGAGGCCCTCCCTGCGCCACCGGGAAGTTGCACACTGTGCGTGGCATCGAAGATCACAGGATACCCCGTCTCCCGCATGATACTGAAGGCACGGAAATCGACCACCAGGTTGTTGTAGCCGAAACTGACCCCTCGCTCGGTCATCATCAGATGAGCGTTTCCCGCCGCGGCAACCTTCTCCGCGATGTGGACGGCATCCCAGGGGGCGAGGAACTGCCCCTTCTTGATATTGACGGCTTTCGCTTTGCGGGCGACCTCCATCACAAAATCGGTCTGCCGGCATAGAAACGCCGGGATTTGAAGAACATCGAGGACACGTGCGGCCGGATCGATCTCTTCGAAGCGATGGACATCGGAAAGGACGGGGATGCCGAACTCCTCCCGGATCATTTTCAGAATCTCCAGCCCGCGGGTCAGGCCGGGCCCCCGATAGGCATCCCGTGACGTCCGGTTTGCCTTGTCGTAAGAGGCCTTGAAGATGAGCGGGATACCCAGCTCCCCGGTCAGGTCCTTCAGATAACGGGCGATCTCTGCCGTCTTCTCTTCGTCCTCGATGACACAGGGTCCGGCGATGAGCGCGAGGGGCGCCCCCCCGCCGATCGCGATCTTACCGACACGGATGGGTTTCATAGATGCGCGCCTCCTTCTTCTTTTCCCTTATTGCTTCTGTTTCTGCTGAATGATCCGGATCTTCATCTGCGGGATCTTCCGCGCCGCCTTCGTCGAGTCGGGATTCAACTCGTAGGCTGTCGTGTAGGCCTTCATCGCCTCCTGAAAGAGCCCCTTCTTCTCATAGGCCGCCCCCAGATTCATATAGACCTCGTCGTCTTCGTAATCGAACTTGAGCGACTTCTGGTAATATTCGATCTGGCGGTCCAGATCGCCATTAAGACCATAGGCATAAGCGGTACTCGAATAATAGGCGGCCTTTTTCGGATTCAGCTCGATCAGTTTCCTGTAAATGCGCACAGCCTTGTCATAGAGCTTTTCTTTCATGTAGGCGTCAGCCAGAATGTTCAGGACCTCGGCGGTGGGGTTTGTGGCAGCCAGTTTCTCATACATCACCAGGGATTCCTTCGTCTTTCCCATCTTGGTGTAGGCCAGCGCCAAGGCGCGGTTTATCTCCGGGTCCTTCGCCCCGTATCGTCTCGCCTTTTCGTAATTTTCAACGGACAGGGCCGGCTTCTTCAACTCGGCGTAGGCAAAACCGAGACGGGAATGAATCGTTCCCTTCCGGGCGCTTGTCTTGAGGACCTTTTCATAGAGCGGCGCGGCTTCGCGGAAACGTCCGGCCTTGAAATGGAGGTCGGCAAGCCTCTCCAGTGCATCCAGATCATCCGGGTTCAGCGCCAGGACCTTTTGATACTCGCGGACCGCCTCCTGTTCCTGTTTCCCCTTCTCATAGGCGGCGCCCAGATTGAAGTGGATGACGGGATCCCGCGGATTCAGCGCGATGGCCTTCCGGTAATTTTCGATCTCTTCCCTGTGTTGACCTTTTCCGCCATACGCCAGACCAAGATTGGCATAGGCGGTGGCATTTTTCGGTTGTCGTTTTACGACCTCACGGTGCCACCGGATGGCCTCGTCGAAATTCCCTATCTTCAGGAATACGTCCGCAAGAGCGACTGCCACGTGATCGGCCTTCGGCACCTTTTCCAGGACCAGACGGTACTGCTCCGCAGCCTTTCCCCACTGCTTGGTCTTCTCGTAGGCTTCCCCGAGCCTGAAAATAGCCACGGGATTGTCGGGCCTGACCTTCAGGGCGGCCTGATAAGAGGAGATGGCTTTGTTCCAGTTCCCCAGATTGCCCCAGGCCAGGGCCATATCGACCAGTGCGTCATCATCCTGCGGATTTGCCCTGAGGATCCGTGCAGAGGTCCTTATCACTTCCTCGTTCTGCCCGCTCTTCAGATAGCACTTCGCCAGTTCCGACAGGACGGCCGCATCATCCGGCTTCAGAGCCAGGATCTCCCGATACTGGGCGATGGCCTCCCGGGTCATGCCGGCCTGAAAGTAGAGAGAGGCTAACATTCTGCGCACGTTGGCATCCTGCGGGTTCATGGCGATCGCCCGCCTGAGGTATTCGATCTGGACCTTCTGATTCCCCGAACTCCGCGCGTAACGCAGCCAGTCCTGCGGGGTGATCTGGATTCGGACGGGAAGGGACGCGATCTGTTCCCCCCTGTATTCTATCCGGAGGGAAAAGTCGCCCGGCTTGCTTTTCCCCACGCCATTGCGCCCCGTCAGCACCGCTTTATCCACCAGATCGATCCCCTTGAGGAGACTCCCGAAATCATCCTTTTCCCCGATGCCTTCAATATCGACGGTGACGCCGCCGCCGAAGAGGACATCCGTCGAAACCTCCTTGATGACGAATTCGTCCCGGTAGGAGACCTCAAAAACATCATGGGAGGTAATGCGGTAATCCTTTCCGTTCTTCTCTAAGATGAGCGAATAAAAATGGGGTTTCTGCCCGAGAACGATGAAGGAAAAGGTATTCTTCAGTCTTGCCAGACCGTCGGAAAGCCCCCGCACCCCCTCCGGATAGAAAAATCCTACTCCCAGGCCGCCTGCCGCCAGGATCAGAACGATCAGGACTGCGACCCATACTTTTTTGGATTTACGGGCTTTTTGTCTTGGTCTTGCTGCACTTCTCGAGAGATATCCCATAGCGCCTGACCTCTCCTCTACCCCACAGATCGGGGTCTGTTCCCTTCAGATCAACTCATCCCCTCGGATGATATTTCCGGTGGATCTCCTTCAGTCGTTCCCGCGTCACGTGCGTATAGATCTGGGTGGTGGAGATATCGGCATGACCCAGCATGATCTGTACGGAACGCAGATCGGCCCCCCCTTCTAAAAGATGTGTGGCAAAGGAGTGGCGGAAGGTATGGGGATGGACCTTCTTGGCAAGATTCGCTTTTGCCGCGTATTTTTTTACGATCTTCCATAAACCCTGTCGGGTCAGCCCTTCCCCCGAGCGGTTCAGAAAGAGAATGTCGCTTTCGCCGCCCTTGAGCAAAAGCGGCCGTGCCCCATTGAGATACCTTTTCACCTGATCATATGCCATCTGGCCCATGGGCACAATCCGTTCTTTCCCCCCCTTCCCCATGGCGACCAGATACCCCACCTGCCAGTTGATGCTGTTCACGGTCAGCCCGACCAATTCCGATACACGGATCCCCGTCGCATACATGAGTTCGAGCATGGCGGAATCTCTTACGGAGGCCGGAGTTGCCGAATCGGGCTGGGCCAGAAGAAGACCCATCTCTTCACGACTCAGGACATCGGGAAGGCGGCTCCAGACCCTGGCAAGTTCGATGTGGGCTATGGGAGTGCTGTCCACCTTCTTCTCTCGAAGAAGGTATTTATAAAACCCCCGGAGTGCAGCCAGGGCGCGATTCACGGTATTGGCAGCGAGACCTTCACCCTGAAGCCTGGCAAGATAGGAGATCAGTTCTTCCGTCCCGACTTCTCCGATTTTCCGGATGCCCAGCTCTCCTACAAACCCCGCATACCGGTTCAAATCCCTGCTGTATCCGTCGATGGTGTTCGGGGAAGCCCCTTTCTCGATCGCCATGAAGTTCAGATATTCATCGATCAGGTGATGCATGTGTTTTTTTAACTTAAATGAAGCGGAGAAGCAAAGATTTTTTGACGGACTCGTTTTGCGGATTGGTTTTCGCTGCGGCCGCCCCTGCCGGGTTTTATCCCTCAGGTCTGCACCGATTGCTCGCCTTCGGCCAGGAATTTTCTGAGCCATTGACGAACTGCCGGATGCGTCATGGTCAGTTCGTCGCCAAGTTCCTTGCGGATATCGGCGGTGTTGAACTCAAAGGTATCCTTGGCCGTACGATGAATGTACTCCAGAGCAAGGGCCTTTTCGGAAAGCAGAAAGGCCAGCAAGGTATCGGCCATGCTCCCCAGCGGCTGCCGGTCCGGATGGCTGAGCCGAAATGTCGCCTCCACTTTTGTGCCGATGCCGGGTCGCGAGCGGATCTCCAGGCGACCGCCCGCCCTCTCGGCGGCGGCTGCAAAGAGGGGCAGGCCCAGACCGACGTGGCGCGTCTGCCGGGTGGTAAAGAACGGGTCAACCGTTCGCAACACGGTCTCGTTATCCATGCCGCAACCGTCGTCACGGACGGTAATGGTAAGGCGGTCGTCCTTCGGATCCTCGTTGATGATCAGGCTCACGCGGGACGCGCCAGCCTCCACGGTGTTTTGAAGGATATCCAGAATATGCAGGGCCAGTTCACGCACGATAGCAATCGTCCACCGGGTTCCGCGGCAAAACAGCAAATCGTCGCCCGTTTTGGCCGGCCAGGGCCAGGGCCATTTCCGCCAGGGTTGTATCGTCCAGGTAGAGCCGCAGACTCGGGGCCATTTCGCTGAGTCGATGCGCGTCGCTGCCTCGGATGAGCGGCCAATGGGCCAGGTCGGGCCAGCGGGCAACGGCCTCGGCGGGATCAGTCAGACGGGAAAGTTCCAGGGCCGGCGCCTGCAGATCGGCAGGAACGAAGCCCAGGTTGGCCAGGAGACTAAAGGATGGACGATCCACATGAGCGGGGACGGCCAGGCCTCCCAACGCCTGCACCCTCTTGATCACCTGGCTCAAGGTCAGATCAGTAGAGGTCAGCAGAAGTTGGGTCTCCGTGCGCAGGTAGTCACCGCCGGCGTCCACCACGTACTGCGCGCCGAAGACCTCCTCGGGATTGTTCCGTTTAGG
>JAHJQP010000179.1 GCA_018819165.1 Pseudomonadota bacterium | reverse complement strand
GGAGGCCGTTGAGCTTTTCCGGAGCAAAGGGGAACACTACAAGGTCGAACTCCTGAACGACCTGCCGGCGGACGTCAAGACGGTCAGCCTCTACAGCCAGAACGGCTACATCGATCTTTGCCGCGGGCCTCATGTCCCGTCGACTGGAATGATTAAAGCCTTTAAGCTCCTCCATGTGGCCGGCGCCTACTGGAGGGGAGACGAGCGCAATAAAATGCTCCAGCGCATCTACGGGACCGGCTTCGCGACGCAGGAGGCGCTCGATGAACATCTGCGGCTCCTGGAAGAGGCGAAGAAGAGGGACCACCGCCGTCTCGGCAGGGAACTGGACCTTTTCCAGCTCAACGATGAGGCAGGCCCCGGGCTCGTCATCTTCCATCCCAAGGGGACCCTGCTGCGGACCATCATCGAGGACTGGGAGAAAAAGGAGCACCTGAAGCGGGGCTATGACCTGGTCATCGGCCCGCAGATTCTCAAGGTAGACCTCTGGAAACGGTCGGGTCATTTCGATCATTACCGGGAGAATATGTACTTCACCGAAGTGGATGAGCAGACCTATGGGATCAAGCCCATGAACTGCCTCTCCCACATGCTGATCTACAAGGCGAAGATCCGCTCCTACCGCGACCTGCCGTTGCGCTATTTCGAACTTGGAACGGTTCACCGCCACGAAAAGGCGGGGGTGCTGCACGGTCTCATGCGAGTGCGCCAGTTCACGCAGGATGACGCCCACATCCTCTGCACGCCGGCTCAGCTCAACGGAGAGATCCGGGCAATCGCCGATTTCGTCGGTTATGCGATGGGTATCTTCGGCTTCGAATACGAGGTGGAACTCTCCACCCGCCCGGAGAATTCCATCGGTTCGGATCAGGACTGGGAGCTTGGCACCGCGGCCCTCGAGGGAGCGCTCAGGGACGGCGGCATGACCTATGAAGTGAACGAAGGCGAGGGCGCCTTCTACGGACCGAAAATCGACTTCAAGCTGAAGGATGCCCTGAAGCGGAAGTGGCAGTGTGCGACCATCCAGTGCGATTTTACCCTGCCGGAGCGGTTTGACCTGAGTTATATCGGCGAGGACGGCGAGAAACACCGTCCGGTCATGCTCCACCGGGTGATCCTGGGGGCCATCGAACGGTTCATGGGGGTGCTTATCGAACACTACGCCGGCGCCTTTCCCCTCTGGCTGTCGCCCGTGCAGGCCGTTGTGCTGACCGTGACGGACAACCATATCCCCTACGGAAAGGAAGTCAGGATGCGTCTCGTCGAGGCAGGCATTCGGGCGGAGGGCGATTTCCGGAATGAAAAACTGGGCTACAAGATCCGGGAGGCGCAGCTGCAGAAAACGCCTTTCATGCTCGTGATCGGCGATCGGGAAGTGGCCTCCGGCCAGGTTTCTCCGCGGCAGCGGGACGGGAAAAACTTAGGTTCCATCGGTGTGGAGGCGTTCATTGACCTTGTCCGCGGACAGTCTGCACAGTTCAAATAACTTGTTTAGATGTCTGGAGGTGACCCATAGCTAAGGATTTAAGGATCAACCGTGAGATCAGGTCTTCGTCGGTCAGGGTAATCGATGTGGAGGGAAACCAGTTAGGGGTCATTTTGCTGGCGGATGCCCTGGCAGAGGCGGCGAAGGCGGGTCTGGATCTGGTGGAAGTGTCGCCCACCGCGGCGCCGCCGGTCTGCAGGATCATGGATTACGGAAAATTCAGATACCAGCAGAGCAAGAAGGTTCAGATTTCCAAAAAGAGCCAGACGGTCATTCAGGTCAAGGAGATCCGTCTCCGGCCCAAGACGGAGGAGCATGACCTGGAGGTCAAGATCAAGCACATCCGGAAGTTTCTTGAGCAGCGCAACAAGGTCAAGATCACCATGATGTTCCGGGGGCGTGAAATTGCCTATACCGAGCTCGGCAGGAAGATCATGGAGGACATCAAGGAGACCCTTGCGGATGGAGCAGCGATCGATCAACACCCGAGGCTGGAGGGGAGAAACATGATCATGATTCTCGCGCCGAAGAAGTGAAGGGATCCTGCCGGGAAACAGGGCTATTCGCAATGTTGTTGTTTTAGGGTTGGAAAATATTTTACGCCTGAACCGACGGAAGGTTCAGTATCTTTAGAATAGGGGTGATGGAATGCCAAAACTGAAAACACATCGCGGCGCGGCGAAACGTTTTTCCGTGACGGGAACGGGGCGGATCAAGAGGAACAAGGCCAATGCCAGCCATATCCTGACGCCGAAAACGACAAAGCGCAAGAGAAACCTGAGAAAATCGACCATTCTCGATAAGACTAATGAAAAGGCGATAAGAAAACTGATTCCCTATCTGTAATAGGAGGAGTAAGGGGCAAGGAGTGTTTTTCACCTCACACCTAACGCCTCACATTGATGATGATTTATTGAGATGAGGAGATAAAAGCAATGTCGAGGGTAAAGAGAAGCTTGACAGCTCACAAGAAGAGAAGGAAGATCCTCAAGGCGGCCAAGGGGTTTTTCTTGTCTAGAAACCGGTTGTTGAGAACGGCCACAGAAGCCGTGAACCACGCGAGGGCCTATGCCTACCGGGACAGGCGGGTCAGAAAACGGGACTTCCGGAAGCTGTGGATCGCACGGATCAGCGCCGCCGCGCGCCTGAACGATATCTCATACAGCCGGCTGATCGATGGGATGCACAAGGCGGGTGTCGAGATCGACAGGAAGATCCTCTCCGATCTTGCCATTCATGATCCCCGCGGATTTTCCGAAATCGTGACCATCGCAAAGGGTGAGCTGACGGCATGAGGGAAGATCTGAAGGCGCTTCGGGAGCAGGCGGAAGCCGAGCTCCGGAAGGCCGAAACGGAAGAGGAACTCCAGGAGATCCGCACCCGTTATCTCGGCAGGAAGGGCCTTCTGACCGGGTTGCTGCGCAACATCGGGAATGTGCCTTCCGAAGAAAGGCCCCAATTCGGCAGGCAGTGCAATGAAGTCAAGGAGACCCTTTCCGCCGGGATCGATCAGCTTCTTGCTGGGCTGGCATCCTCAAAAAAGGAAGAGCTTCTCCAACGCGAGAGGCTCGATGTCACTCTCCCCGGGAGGGGCGTCCGGCACGGCCGTCTCCATCCGGTGACGCAGGTCAGGGAAGAGATCTGCCGCATCTTTGCCGGTCTTGGATTTTCGGTGGTGGAAGGTCCGGAAGTCGAACTGGATTACTATAATTTCGAAGCGCTGAATATCCCTAAGGACCATCCCGCGCGGGACATGCAGGATACCTTCTATGTTGAAGACAACATCGTCCTGCGCACCCATACCTCTCCGGTCCAGGTCCGGATCATGGAAAAGAGAAAGCCGCCGGTGAGAATCCTCTCCCCCGGCCGTGTTTACCGCCGCGACTCGGACATCTCGCACACCCCCATGTTTCATCAGATCGAAGGCCTCCTCGTTGACAGAGGGATCACCTTCGGCGATCTGAAGGGGGTGCTGACCGTTTTCCTCAAACAGGTGTTCGGCGAGGACACGGCGCTCAGGTTCCGCCCCAGTTTCTTTCCCTTCACGGAACCGAGTGCGGAGGTCGATATCCGGTGCGTCATGTGCAGCGGTCGGGGTTGCCGGGTCTGCGGTCAGAGCGGCTGGCTGGAGATCCTGGGATCCGGCATGGTCGATCCCGAGGTGTTCAAGAACGTCGGTTATGACCCCGAAGAATTCACCGGTTTTGCCTTCGGTCTCGGTCTGGAGAGGATCGCCATGCTGAAATTCGGGATCTCGGATATCCGACTTTTTTTTGAGAGTGATATGCGGTTCTTGGAACAGTTTTGATCTGTCCGGGAATCCGCACCTTGCGCCGGTTTCCGATGAAGCCGCCGAGAGAAAGCCCATATGTTAGTCAGTCTGAAATGGCTTAGAGATTATGTGGATGTGGATGTGTCGCCGGAGGAACTGGCCGAACTGTTGACCATGGCCGGTCTGGAAGTGGATTCCCTGGAAGGGACCGGCCCCGCCTTCAGCGAAGTCAGGGTGGCAAAGATACTCTCCGTCAAATCCCATCCCGATGCCGACAATTTATCCCTCTGTGAAGTGACAACAGGAGAGGCAACCTATCCTGTGGTCTGCGGCGCCAGGAATATCAGCGTCGGCGACACCGTCCCGCTGGCGCAGGTCGGAGCGACCCTGCCGGGCGGATATGTCATTCGGAGTTCGAAGATTCACGGCGAGGCCTCCGAGGGGATGCTCTGTTCCGAGGAGGAACTCGGGGTCGGCGGCGACGCCTCGGGGATCATGCTTCTCCCGTCCGATCTGCCTCTGGGAGAAGATCTGGCGGAGGCGCTCGATCTGCGCGACACGGTTCTCGATATCGGCGTCACCCCCAACCGCCCGGATTGTCTGTCCATCATCGGAGTGGCCCGCGAGGTGGCGGCCATTACCGGCAAAGAGCTGCGCTATCCCCCCTCCGGCGTGATGGAGACCGATGAGGATATCCGCGGGGTTACCTCGGTCTCCATCCTCGATCCGGATCTGTGCCCCCGTTACACGGCCCGGATCATCAAAGGGGTGCGGATCGGCCCGTCGCCTTTCTGGATGAGGCGGCGGCTGGAGGCGGTTGGGCTTCGCTCAATCAACAATATCGTGGATGTGACCAACTTTGTCATGGTGGAGATGGGCCAGCCCCTGCATGCCTTCGATTTCCGCTTTCTTGAAGAAGGGAGGATCGTGGTCCGGAGGTCCCGGGAGGGGGAGCAATTC
>JAHJQP010000001.1 GCA_018819165.1 Pseudomonadota bacterium | reverse complement strand
CTGTCTTGCTTCCGTACGCGAATTGGCAAAACCCATCCTGAAGACCATGTTGTCCAGCCTTCTCTCCAGAAACACGAGGAGATTGGTTCCGGTAATTCCTTTTTGTCTGTCAGCTTTATGGAAATATCCCCGGAACTGCTTTTCCAGCAGGCCATACATCCTTTTGAGCTTCTGCTTTTCTCTCAACTGGACGCCGTAGTCGGAGAATTTTTTCCGCATCTGGCCGTGATCTCCCGGCGCATAACTCCGCCTTTCATAGGCGCATTTTTCACTGTAGCATCTGTCCCCTTTGAGAAACAGCTTTAAACCTTCTCTCCGGCACAACCTGCACGTGGATTCTCTATACCTTGCCAAAAATGCCTCCCTGATCAGTGATCAATTAACAATCATCAGTGTACAATGATCAACGATCAACGGCGACTGACCGTTGATAATTGATCATTGACAGTTGATTAAACCCTTCTGCGTTTGGGCGGACGGCACCCGTTATGGGGAATCGGCGTCACGTCGCGGATCAGACTGATCTTGAGCCCTGCCAGCTGCAGCGATCTCAGGGCCGATTCCCGGCCTGAACCCGGTCCTTTGACGTAGACCTGAACGGATCTCACCCCATGTTCCCTTGCCTTCTTCACAGCGTCCTCCGCCGCCATCTGCGCCGCAAAGGGGGTGCTTTTCCTCGACCCCTTGAACCCCTGCATTCCGGCGGACGCCCAGGCAATGACATTCCCGCTCAGATCGGTAATCGTCACAATCGTATTGTTAAAGGTCGACTGAATGTGCGCTATCCCCTCGGAGATATTTTTCTTTTCCTTTTTCTTCCCTGTTTTTCTGACTGGCTTTGCCATTGGTCCTCCGGATCCTCTTCCCTATTTCTTCTTGCCGGCAATCGACCTTCTCGGTCCTTTTCTTGTCCTGGCGTTGGTGCTCGTTCTCTGGCCCCTGACGGGAAGTCCCTTTCGATGCCGCAACCCGCGGTAGCTCCCGACGTCCATCAGCCTCTTGATGGACATGGACACATCCCGTCGCAAATCCCCTTCGACCTTCTGTTCCTTGTCGATGATACTCCTGATGGAGGTTATTTCCGCATCTGCAAGCTGGTCGGTTCTCGTATCGGGACTGACGCCGGCTTCGCGAAGGATCTCTTTTGATTTTGACCGCCCGATCCCGTAGATGTAGGTCAAAGCGATCTCCATCCTTTTGTTCTTGGGTAAATCCACACCTGCAATTCGTGCCACCTGACAACCTCCTGAAAATTCGAATCCTTATCCCTGACGCTGCTTATGCTTCGGATTTTCGCAAATCACACGCAACACGCCCCGCCTTTTGACGATCTTGCACTTTTCGCATATTTTCTTGACCGAAGAACGTACTTTCACGATCATCACTCCTCTATCCGCCGAAGGCACGGCGTGGACCGCCGACCGATCTATCGCCTTCGCTATTTAGTCCTGTAAACGATCCTTCCCCGGGTCAGGTCATAGGGAGACAACTCGACCGTGACCTTGTCGCCCGGAAGAATCTTGATAAAATGCATCCTCATCTTCCCGGAAATATGGGCCAGAACGCGATGACCGTTTTCCAGTTCCACACGAAACATGGCATTGGGCAGGGGTTCAATCACCCGGCCTTCAACCTCTATTGCTTCCTCTTTCGCCATAATTTCCACCCGGGGACAGATTTCAAATCTGTCCCCCCTCAGGCTCCTTTCTCGCCCGCACCTTCGTGAAGCGCCCGTCACTGAATCAGGCTGAGAATATCCGGTCCGTTTTCCGTAATCGCTACGGAATGTTCAAAGTGCGCGGAAAGTTTTCCGTCCTCTGTGACCACGGTCCACCCGTCCGGCAGAACCTTGATCCGGTAACTTCCCTCATTGACCATCGGCTCTATGGCCAGGATCATTCCCGGCCGGAGCTCAATCCCTCTTCCCCGGACACCGTAATTGGGGATCTGCGGCTCTTCGTGGAGGCTTCTGCCGATACCGTGTCCGACAAAATCCCGGATAACCGAAAAGCCGTCCGCTTCGACGCGCTGCTGGACAGCGGCTGAAACATCTCCCAGGCGATTGCCCGCCCGCGCCTGATGGATCGCGTCGTAAAGACTCTCTTCGGTCGCCCTTATCAGTCTCTGGGCTTTCGCGGAAACGGGTCCAACCGGAACAGTGATGGCGGCATCGCCGAAATACCCCTTGTAATCCACCCCGAAGTCGAGGCTCAGAATATCTCCGGAGATGAGAGGTCTTTCCGACGGCATCCCATGAACCACTTCGCCATTCACGGATGTACACAGAGCAAAGGGATAGCCGCGGTATCCCTTGAATGCGGGCCTGACCCGTCTCTTGTGCGACAGCTCTTCGGACATTCTGTCAAGCTCGCGGGTAGTTACGCCCGGCTTTACCTTTTCCCTCAATTCGCACAAGATCTCCGCAACGATCAGATTGCTCGTCCGCAGCTTCTCAATCTCGTCCGGCAATTTCAGGATGACCATGTCAATGATCCGATTCTTCCGGTAGTAATGCATCCCTCAACGTCTTCTGGCTATCTTGCCTTTTTTCATGAAACCTTCGTACTGTCTTGTCAGCAGATGGGTCTCGATCTGCCCCGCCGTATCCAGGGCGACACCCACGACAATCAGGAGAGCCGTTCCTCCGAAGTAGAAGGGTACATTAAAAGAACTGATCAGAATGCTGGGAAGCACGCAGACGGCGGAGACATAGATCGCCCCCCCGAACGTCAGCTTCGTAAGGACATCATCGATATACTCGGCCGTCTTCTTGCCCGGCCGGATGCCTGGTACGTAACCGCCGTATTTTCTCATGTTGTCGGCCACGTCCACCGGATTGAAGGTAACGGCCGTATAGAAAAAACAGAAGAAGACGATAAAGGCCACGTAGAGCAACTCATAGCCGGCCCGTCCCGGGATCAGCGCATCCGCAACCGCCTTCATCCAGGGATGGGGGATGAAATTCGCGATCGTCGCCGGAAACATGATGATCGAAGAGGCAAATATCGGCGGGATGACGCCGGCCGAATTGACCTTCAGGGGAAGGTGGGTCGACTGACCGCCGTACATCTTCCTCCCGATGACCCGCTTCGCATACTGCACGGGGATCCTTCTCTGTCCACTCTCGACAAAGACGATCACGCCGATGACCAGTACCATCATCAAGATAAGGATGAGTATGAAAAAAATTCCCATTTCACCCGAGAAGAGGAGGCGGAAGGTGTTGATGATCGCCTCTGGCCCGCGGACCACGATA
This sequence comes from Pseudomonadota bacterium, assembly GCA_018819165.1. Classification (GTDB taxonomy): domain Bacteria; phylum Desulfobacterota; class Syntrophia; order Syntrophales; family UBA5619; genus JAKAFS01. The sequence continues at coordinate 8,221 of JAHJQP010000001.1, read as the reverse complement.
CCGGCGAAAATGATCAGCGAGATGCCGTTGCCGATCCCCTTTTCGGTAATCTGCTCCCCCAGCCACATGATAAACGCGGTCCCCGCTGTCAGGGTGATCACCGTCATCAGCCGGAATGCCCAGCCGGTAGTGATGACTATGGAGGCCCCCGTGGGACCCGCCATGTTTTCCAGCCCGATGGCAATTCCGAATCCCTGGATCAGGCTGAGAACCACCGTCCCATAACGGGTGTACTGCGTGATCTTTCGCCTGCCCGCTTCTCCCTCTTTGGAAAGCTTTTCCAGGTAGGGGACGGCCACGGTCAAAAGCTGCAGGATGATCGAGGCGCTGATGTAGGGCATGATCCCCAGCGCAAAGACCGAAAGATTGCTCAGCGCCCCCCCGGCAAACATGTCAAAGAGCCCAAGCAGAGATCCCTTTGCCTGTTCGAAAAAGGCAGCCAGTGCCGCAGTATCGATCCCGGGTGTGGGGACATGAGCGCCGATCCGGTAGACCGCCAGAAGGAGAAAAGTAAAGAGAATCCTCTTCTGAAGCTCCGGTATCTTGGAGATATTTTTTAAGCCTTCTAACAAATCAGCCGACCTCTACAACTGTGCCGCCTGCGGCTTCAATCTTCTGCCGCGCCCCACGGCTGACCATATCCACCTTCAGGGAGAGAGGAAAGCCGATCTCCCCATTTCCCAATACCTTGATTCCGTCCGCCTTACGCGTCACCAGCCCCGCGGACAGCAGTGTCTCCCGGTCAACAACCGATCCCTCCGGAAAGCGTTTCAACTCCTCGATATTGACCGTGGCGATGATCCGCCTCATGGGATTCTTGAATCCCCGTTTGGGCAGTCTTCGCGAGAGGGGCATCTGCCCTCCCTCGAAATTTGGTCTGACACTGTGCCCGGAGCGGGCATTCTGACCCTTTGCCCCTTTTCCGGCCGTGCCGCCGTGCCCCGAGCCGTCTCCACGACCGACCCTTTTGCTCTTCTTCCGCGAGCCTTCCGGCGGTTTCAATGTTCCCAGATTCATTTCCCGCTCTCCTCAACTTCTACCGCAGCCACGAGGTGATCGACCTTCCGGATCATACCGCGTATTTCAGGCGTATCGTTCAGCACAACGGTCTTATTTACCTTCCCTAATCCCATGCCGCGAAGGACCCTGCGCTGAGCCTCCGGCCGGCCTATGAAACTTTTCATCAGTGTAATCTTCAGTTTTTTTACCACAACCTACCCCTCTAAGCGCTAATTTCAGCAATGCTCCTGCCTCTGACCGCAGCTATATCTGCCGGCGCCTTCAACTGCCCCAGGCCCTCTATGGTCGCCTTGACCAGGTTGTGAGGATTATGCGAACCGAGGCACTTCGTAAGGATGTTCTGAACCCCGGCCACTTCCAGGACAGCCCGGACCGCCCCGCCGGCAATCAGTCCGGTCCCTTCGGACGCAGGCTTTAGAAGGACTTTCCCGGCGCCGTAATGCCCGATGACGCTGTAGGGAATTGTTCTGTTCTCGATCGCCACCCTGATCATGGCTCTCTTGGCCTGTTCCATACCCTTTCGGATTGCCTCCGGGACTTCATGCGCCTTGCCCAGACCGGCGCCGACGGACCCTTTTCCATCGCCGACAACTACAATGGCACTAAACCGGAAGCGGCGTCCGCCTTTCACCACTTTGGCCGTCCTGTTTATCGCAATCACCCTGTCGAGAAGTTCCAATTCTTCCATATTTTTACTTTCCAACGATCTTTCCCTTCCCTATCGATTGTCGAATTGCAGGCTCAAAACTTCAGTCCTGCTTCTCTCGCGCCGTCGGCCAGAGACTTTACCCTGCCGTGATAGAGGTACCTTCCGCGATCGAAGACGGCCTCTTCAATACCGATGGCCTGGAGTCGCTTTGCCAGCAGCATCCCCACCGCTTTCGCCGCCTCCATATTTTTCAGATCGCCGAGAGAATTCTCCGGTTCCTTGCTTAGCGTAGATGCCTCGGCAAGGGTCCTTCCCGAATCATCGGCAACGGCCTGAACATAAATATGCGCAGCCGACCTGAACACGGACAGGCGCGGTCTCTTCTCGGTCCCGGACACCTTACCCCTGACCCTCTTCTTGCGTTTGATCCTGATCTTTTCAATTCTCTTCGTTGCCAATGTTCTACCTCTTCACGGGATGCACCGAGACTGGAGCCCGGCACACCGAAAACTCAGGCCCCTACTGATTTGCCGACCTTGCGTCTGATCTTCTCGCCCGCATACTTGATCCCCTTGCCCTTGTACGGCTCCGGCTTTTTCAGACTTCGGATCTCCGCTGCCACCCGGCCGACCAACTGCTTGTCAATACCGGATACGACGACGTTGACCTGCTTATCGACCTTAATCTGGATCCCGTCCGGTATTGGATACTCAACCGGAGAAGAAAAGCCAATGGTCAGTTTAAGCTTATTGCCGATGACTTCCGCACGGTATCCGACTCCTGATATCTCCAGCCCCTTTTCAAACCCGCTGGTGACCCCCCTGACCATATTCGTAAGCAGGGTTCTGACCAGGCCATGATAGGATCTCTCTTTTCTTCCGTCGGACAGCCTTTTGACCTCTACCATCCTTTCGCCCAGAATCACATCAACGCCCTTTGGCGCTTTAAAGGAAAGATTTCCCTTGGGGCCCTCAACCTTTATGATGGACTGATCCTGGCTGACCTTCACCCCGGGAGGAATTTCCACGGGTATTTTACCAATTCTTGACATGAAGCAATCTCCCGATTATTACCTGGGGACAGATTTCAAATCTGTCCCCTTCGCTGGCAAATCTGTCCCCCTCGCTCTTACCGGACCGTTATCTACCACACATTGCAGAGGAGCTCTCCACCCAGTCTCAATTCCCTGGCTTCCTTATCGGTCATCACCCCCCTCGAGGTGGAAAGAATGGAGATGCCATAACCGTTAAGCACCTGAGGAATATTCTCACTTTTCACATAAACCCTTCTGCCGGGTTTGCTTACCCTCTGAATATCCGTGATAACGGTTCTTTTCGTATCCGGGTACTTCAGATAAACCCTCAATATCTCATGTCCGCGCGGATCATTTTTGATGTCATAGCCGCTGATGTAACCGGATTTCTTCAACACCTTCGCCATGTTCAGATTGATCCGCGAGCTCAACACATCAACGCTCTTGAAATGAACGCGGTTGGCATTTCTGATCCTGGTGAGCATGTCTGCGATCGGATCGGTCATCCCCATATCACTGCTCCTCTTTCTACCAGCTTGATTTGATGACGCCCGGAATTTCTCCCTTTAAAGAAAGATTTCTCAGGCAAATCCTGCACATATCAAATTTTCGATAATAGGCCCTTGGTCTTCCGCATAGCGGGCACCGGTTGTAACCCCTCACCGAGAATTTCGGTTTTCTATTGGCCTTCACAATCAAGGATGTCTTTGCCACTCTCAATCCTCCAGAGATATATCCTTAGTCACGCTGCTTTCAGTTTCTGAACGGCATTCCCATCAATTTCAGAAGCTGCCTCGCCTCATCATCAGTTTTAGCCGTAGTGACGATGGCAATGTTCATGCCTCTGATTTTATCTACCTTGTCATATTCGATCTCCGGAAAGATGATCTGCTCCTTCAGCCCAAGGGAGAAATTCCCTCTGCCGTCAAACGATTTTGGGGAAACCCCCCTGAAATCACGGACGCGGGGGATGGCCACGTTGACCAATCTGTCGAAGAACTCGTACATCCGCTTACCCCTGAGAGTTACGCAGCATCCAATGGACATCCCCTGGCGAAGCTTGAAAGTCGCGATGGACTTCCTCGCCTTGGTGATGATCGGCTTCTGTCCCGTGATCCTGGTCAGCTCTTCCACCGCACTATCAAGGATCTTGACATTCTGAATGGCTTCCCCGAGCCCCATGTTGACCACGATTTTTACCATTCGGGGAACTTCCAGCGGGTTCTTATAGTGAAGCTCCCTGACGAGAGCCGGAACGACTTCCTTTGTATAGTATTCTTTTAGTCTTGCCATCTTTCCCCAGCCTATGTATCCAAGATCTCGCGACACTTGCTGCAGACACGCACCTTTTTCCCATCGTCCAGGACCTTGTATCCGATCCGGACACCTGTACCGCATTTACTGCACAGATACAAAACATTGGAAACGTGGATCGACCCCTCCTTCTCGATAATGCCGCCTTTGCCCTTGGCATCCGGCTTCTTGTGCCTCTTGATCAGGTTGAGCTTCTCCACGATGACCCGCTCACGATCGGCGATCGTGCTCATGATCTTGCCTGTCTTGCCTTTCTCTTTCCCGGTAATGACCTTCACCGTATCCCCTTTTTTCAATCGCTTTTCCAGCATCGCCTGTTCCTCTATCGTTCCCCTGTCCGTGAATTTCTATAAAACCTCGGGCGCCAGCGATATGATCTTCATGAACTGTTTTGCCCGGAGCTCCCGCGCCACCGGCCCGAAGATTCTTGTTCCGATCGGTTCCATCTGGTTCGAAATGAGGACAGCGGAATTATCGTCAAATTTCAGGTAAGAGCCATCAGGCCTCCTCACCTCTTTAACGGTCCTGACGACCACCGCCTTCATCACATCGCCCTTCTTCACCTTCGAATTCGGCAGGGCCTCCTTGACAGCGATGACAATCACATCACCAAGGCTCGCATATCTTCTCTTCGATCCTCCAAGCACCTTGATGCATGCTACTTTCTTGGCGCCGGAATTGTCCGCCACATTCAACACGGTCTGCATCTGAATCATATTCAATACCCCATTGCGCTTAGGGAGTAATGGGCAAGTGGTAAGGAGTTAGGAAACAAATTGCCTTACGCCTAACTCCTTGTTCAACCCTGCGCCGTCGTGCAATCTACCTTGCCTTCTCCAAGATCTCCAGCATCCGCCACCGTTTATCCTTGCTCAGCGGACGCGACTCGATGATGAGAACCTTATCCCCTATCTGACAGCGGTTTTGCTCATCATGGGCCTTGTATTTCTCATAACGCTTGATGTATTTATGAAATACGGCATGCTTCACGAGTCTCTCCGCCCGCACCACGATCGTTTTGTCCATTTTATTGCTGACCACCACACCCTTGATGGTACTCTTGTTACCGCGCTGCTCCACTACTTTCCTCCTTTTCGACCAGAACCGTTTTGATACGGGCGATATCCCTGCGAACCTGGCCCAACATGGCGGAAGAATCGAGCTGCCCCGCGGCATGACGAAGGCGGAGCTTGAAAAGCTCTTCCGTGAGTTCTCTATTTTTCTGCTCCAACTCACCGCTGCTAAGATCTCTGATCTCTTTAATTTTCATCAGACATCTCCCTTGCAAGAAACTTCGTTCCGATGGGGAGCTTATGAGCCGCCAGGGTGAAGGCCTCTTTGGCGATCTCCTTTGAAACCCCCTCTATCTCATAGAGTACAACACCCGGTTTGATCACCGCCACCCACTCTTCCGGAGCACCCTTTCCTTTTCCCATACGGGTCTCTGCTGGTTTCTTCGTCACGGACTTATGCGGGAATATCCTGATCCAGATCTTTCCGCCGCGCTTGACGTGACGAGTCATCGCCACCCGCGCCGCCTCGATCTGTCTTGCGGTAATCCAGCCGCACTCTGTTGCCTGAAGGGCATATTCGCCAAAAGCCACGGTATTCCCCCGCGTGGCCTTTCCGCTCATACGGCCCCTTTGCAATTTTCTGAATTTTACCCTTTTCGGCATTAACATCTTTTATAGCCCCTGTTCTTCCCGCTCATCCCCGCGATCTCCCGGGATATCGGCCCTTCTAAAAAAACCTATTTTGCGATCTCTTTCTTCCCTGGCAGTACTTCCCCATGGAATATCAGTACTTTGACACCAATGAGCCCATAGGCTGTCCGGGCTTCGGTAAAACCGCAATCGACATCGGCCCTCAGGGTATGAAGGGGCACCCTGCCCTCTCGATACCATTCCGATCTGGCCATTTCAGCGCCACCCAAACGTCCGCCGCAGTTCACTCGGATACCCTTTGCCCCGAACTTCATCGCCGCAGTGACACATTTCTTCATCGCCCGGCGGAAAGCAACCCGTCTCTCTAGCTGCTGTGCGACATTTTCGGCTATCAGCTGCGCGTCGATCTCCGGCTTGCGGACTTCAAGGATATTGATGATCACCTCGCTTGTGGTGATCGCCTCAAGATCCTTTTTCAATTTTTCAATCTCGGATCCCTTCTTCCCAATGATGATTCCGGGGCGGGCCGCATGAATATTCACCTTGGCCTTATTGGCAGCCCTTTCGATTTCTATTCTGGAGATGCCGGCATGGTAAAGCTTCTCCTTGAGGAATTTTCTGATCTTGATATCCTCATGGAGCAACTCAGAGTATTTTTTTTCTGAAAACCATTGTGAGTTCCACGTTTTGACACCACCCAACCTCAACCCGATCGGGTTAACCTTCTGCCCCAATCTGTCACCTCCTCAACTGTTACTGTTCATCCAGGACCACGGTGATATGACTCATCCGTTTTTTTATCGCTGCCGCCCTCCCCTGAGCCCTTGCCCTCCACCTTTTGAGCGAGGGGCCCTGATCAACGAAGATCTCCTTCACGAAAAGGATTTTTTCATCGATATTAGGATTTTGCTTCGCATTGTCCAGCGCGGAATTGAGAACCTTGCTGACGTGACCGGCCGCATATTTCCTCACGAAACGGAGAATCTGCTTCGCTTCCTCAACCTTTTTTCCTCTGACCAGATCCACCACCAGACGCGCCTTCTGTGGCGATATCCTGATATACTTGGCAACTGCTCTTGCTTCCATAACTGACTCCAAACCGCCGATGGGAGATAGCCCTGTCCACCCCCGTTTAGGGGACAGATTTCAAATCTGTCCCCCTGATTTTACTTGCGCAGCTTCGTCTTGCGGTCTCCGGCATGGCTGTAAAATGTCCTTGTTGGTGCAAATTCACCCAGCTTATGACCCACCATGTTTTCGGTCACAAAGACCGGGATGAATTTTTTCCCGTTGTGTACAGCAAAGGTCTGTCCGATCAATTCGGGGGTTACTGTAGAACGACGCGACCAGGTCTTGATGACCGCCTTGCTCCCCGTAGCATCCTGCCTTCTGACCTTTTCAAGAAGCCTTTCCTCAATAAATGCACCCTTCTTAATTGAACGTGCCACCTTTTAACCCCTTCTTTTTACAATATATTTATCGGTACTTTTATTGGTACGCGTCTTATGGCCCTTTGTCGGCACGCCCCACGGGGTACAAGGATGACGCCCCCCGGATGACTTTCCTTCACCGCCACCCATCGGATGGTCAACCGGGTTCATGGCCACACCTCTGACCCTGGGCCGCCGCCCAAGCCAGCGTGACCGTCCCGCCTTCCCGATACTCAGGTTTTCATGATCGATATTGCCGACCTGGCCAATGGTAGCCTTGCATTCCAGGAAGACCTTTCTAACCTCGCCGGAGGGAAGACGAACCTGGGCGTACCCTGCCTCCTTGGCCATCAGCTGCCCGTAGGCACCCGCGGACCGGATCAGTTGACCTCCCCGACCAACCTTGAGCTCCAGATTGTGGATGAGGGTTCCCAGGGGAATATTCTTCAGAGGCACGGTATTGCCGGGTTTGATATCGGCATTTTCCCCGCTGACCACGGCATCGCCTACCACAATCTTGGCCGGGGCGATGATATATCTCTTTTCGCCGTCGATGTAATTCAGCAGGGCAATCCGCGACGATCTGTTGGGATCGTATTCGATGGCGCCTACACGAGCCTGAATATCTTCCTTGTCTCTCCTGAAATCGATCAGCCGGTACCGCCGCTTGTGCCCCCCGCCGATGTGGCGGCTGGTCATCCTTCCGTAGTTGTTGCGGCCTCCCGTTTTCTTTAGCGGACGTAAAAGACTCTTCTCCGGCTCAGCCCTGGTGACCTCTTCAAAGTCCGAACAGGTCTGAAACCTTCTTCCCGGTGACGTCGGCTTGTACTTTTTAATTCCCATCCCCTTTATTCCCTCATCCTTAAAAAATGGGTAACGTTCAAAAGGTGGGGCAAAGGTTGATTTCGACGGTTTGGATCTGAATGTTGAAATAACCTTTGATGCCCAGTTTCTCTTTCCAGAATTGTTCTCATTTGTCTTTTGCGTATTGTTTAATCAGGATCATTTTCGACAGATTTGTCACTGCTGCATCGGACCATCCCCAGGCAATTCTTTTTAGACGACGCCCGATCTCTCGGAATACACGCTCAAGAAGGGATGTTGTTTTCGG
>JAHJQP010000178.1 GCA_018819165.1 Pseudomonadota bacterium | reverse complement strand
GCCGGATCAGGATCTCCATCCCTTCACCCCGTTCATCTTCCGGCGAGCCCGGATCTCTATCGTCCGGAGCCGGTCCTTGTAGGCGTCGTGGCGGTTCATCTGCTCAACAGAGAGCGAAGCGTCGGTGTTCCCGCCCCAGCGGCGGCAGAGGTAGATGCTCTCGTAGATCCTTCCGATCCGGTACTCCCGTGACAGGCGAAGGGCCACCGCGTAATCCTCCCCGTAGCCGACATTCGGAAACCCGATCCGGCGCAGCAGAGCCGTGTCGAAGGCCCGCGGCGCCCCCAGACCGTTGATCCGGAGGGCGTTGTTCCGGCCGTTCGCGTCGGTCCATTCGCGGTGAGCGATAAGACCCGGCGGGATCTCCTTCAGATCCCCGCTGACGAGGGTGTAGGAACCGATGACCATCGCGCAGTTCCCCCGGCGCAGGAGATCGACCAGTCGCTGGAGCGCATCAGTACAGCAGTAGAGGTCGTCCGAATCGAGCTGGACGGCATACCGGCCGCACCTGTCTGAATGAATCGCCTCGTTCCAGCAGCCGCCGATGGAGAGGTCCCGCCGCTCAGGCACGATATGTTTCAGGACGGGATGCCTAGCGGCAAGTTCAGCAAGGAGCGCCGTCGTGTCGTCAGTGGAATGGTTGTCCACGACGATCACGTTGAAGGGGAAATCGGTCTTCTGCGCAAGGGCGCTTTCCACCGCTTCGGCCACGGTCCGGACCCGGTTCCGGACGGGGATGACGACGCTCGCCTCCACGGGAAAGGGGTAATCCGAATGCGGTACATCCTTGAATTCCGGAGCAAGCCACGCCCCGATCCGCCGGAGGTGCGCCGTAGCCGCTTCCTCCATCTCTTTCTGGACCGCGCGGTTGCCGGGATCGCAATATGCGAACTGCGGGGGACAGATTTCAAATCTGTCCCCCTGCCCCGCAACGAGAGAGAGGCGTTCCGGAAGATGGAAGAGGTCATGATCGATGGAGATCTTGAGCCGCAGGTCGTACCAGCCGGCCCACCTGAACGGGGGCGCCTCCCCGTATTTCCGGATGGCCCGGCGGGCGGCGGCCGTCGCAAGGAGGATCATGGGACCGAAATCGAAGCCGTCGCGGATGCTCCCCGGCTGATAATCGTTGACGGGGTGTTCCCCGAAGGCCTTCTCGCGGATCTCGCCGTAGTCCGCATAGACCATTCCCGCCCCCGTGGACTCGGCCGCTTCGATCAGGCGGCCAGGCCCGCGGGGATCCGGCCGGACATCCCCAAAAACGGGCAAATAGAGCAGATACCGCGTCCCAACCCCGGCGAGGAGGGTGTTCCACATCCGGCCGGAGTCCTGGTCATCGACCGCCAGCGCCTCGCACCGGGGCGGACAGGGTCCGGGATCGCCGGAATGGAGAACAACGGCCTTGCGGATGAGGGGATTCCGGAGGAGCTCCCCTATGAACAGCTCGTACCGGGGATGAAAACTCCGGGGGAATAAGGCGGTGATCATTTACTTTCGCTCCGCAAGGAAAAGAGAAGCCACCCCCGCCACAGGGCGAGGCTTCCCGGGATGAAAACTCCCCGCCATTATATCCGCCGCCCCCCATTTGTCAGATGTCCGCAAATCATACTCCGTATGGACAGCCGCGGATCTTCGATCAGGGGGAAGAGTTTCCGGAGGTTCTGCGGATCTTCGCGGCGGGGGCAAGCGGTTCCTCTGCCGCTTCCTCCGCTGGCCGGACCTCCCCAGGGGCCATTTTCAAAAGAGAGAAGTCGATCAGGGGCTCGGCCTCCCAGAGAACGTCCTCGCTCTTGTATTTCAGATGGGGTAAATCGGCCTCCCACAGCGCCGTGACCAGATCGCCTTCCGCCTCCTCTTTGGCGATCCGGTACCGGTTAAGCAGCTTGAAGAAGACGTTCAGTTCCTCTGCGGTGAAACCGTTCCGGAATTCGAGCCATTGGATGCCCTCCCGGAAGAGCTGGAAGGCCAGGGACTCTTCCTGAGGCGGGCCCTGATGAACGATCTCGCCCTGAAACATGGACCGGTCTTGCATGAACCTCCTAACCAACGCCAACGGGAAACTTATGTCAGGCTGGCCGTCCGAATATAGGAGAGAGAGGTCCGTCTGTCAAGCAAACAAACAACACCAAGCAGACCCCGCTCCGGCCGGCAGGGAAAAAGAAATTGATTCCCCTTGAACCGCCGTTCCGAACATGTTAGTGAAAGCGATCCAAAAAAGATCTTCTCGGCAGCTTTTGCCGCTCGGGGCGCAGGAGTTATGCTGCACAGGGTCGTCTGTCTGATATTGGGTGTCGCCGTCATTATCGCGGCTGCGGTGTTCGATCCGAAATCGACCTCCGACCCGGTCGCCTCGCCGCAGGACCGCGCGCGGGAGGACCTGAGCCGATACGAATACCCCAGCATGGCCGGCATCAAATGGAAGGCCCACTTCGTCAGGCCTCAGGACAGCATGGAGCGGCTCTTTGGAGACGACTGGATCTATGTCGCCCGCTTCAACCGGATCGACACGCCGCCACACCTACCCCGGCATGACCATCAAGGTGCCGGAAAACATGGACGATATCCGGAACTACACCCCGCTGCCCGTCACCTATGAAAAGGCCCGGACTCATGCGAAGTACATCCTCCTGAGCGTCACGGAACAGTGGATCGGGGCGTACGAGTACGGCAAGCTCGTCTTCTCCATGCCGGCGGCAACCGGGATCGAGGGCCATCTCGCCCCGACCGGGATCTTCCGGGCGGAGGCCTACCAACGAAGACACACCTCGTCGCTCTATAAAACCCCGAAGGGGGACGCCCAGTACCCGATGGATTATGCAATCCGCTTCCATATCGACAAAGAAAGGGTCTCCTACTGGATCCATGCGCGCGACCTACCGGGGCGGCCCGTCTCCCACGGCTGCGTTGGCGTCTTCGATGAGGCGATGCAGCATCGGGTCTACGGCGTGCCGGACAAGCCGGTCCTCGAGGATGCCAGAAAACTCTATGCCTGGACGATTGGCGAAGCCGCATACAGAGAGGATAACGGAACCCAGCAGCTCCTCAGTGACGGCCCTCCCATTGAAATCGCCGGCGACCTGCCGAAATACCTTCCGCGGCCGCCAAAGTGAACAGAACGGTTGCGCGGGATGAAAAGGGACTTTTTTTCGCCATACTGAAATTGGATTTTCCATACCGATTGTGGTAATCTGTTTCCACAGAGGGCGCCCCGATCATGAGGCAGTTTCCCCTTAACTTAAAAGGGGGAAGCGAATTCGGGGCGAAACATGCGGTATTTTTATGAGAATGCCATGAATCCCCGAATGCAACCCGCCCCAACCGGAGACCCCCCCCGACCCGCCCGCAGGGGCCGGGGACGCATCCGGTTTTCCGGCCTTCTTTTTTTCCTCCTGCTTGCCCAGGTCCAATCGGCGGCCGCCGATTGGAACCCGCTAGTCGAACGCCTGGCCGCTGACGGTTTCGAGCGCCAGGTGTTGGAGACACTCTTCACCCGACCGGAGGTCCGTTTTGAGCCCGATGCGATGGCCGGAAAGCTCAAAAGCCTGATCCAAAGCCGGTCCCCTGTTTCCGACTCTCTCGCCGCCAGGATGAAGAACGCCGTCTACAAGACCTATCTCACCAGCTGGATGGTCGCCCGCGCGCATTCCTACGCCCGCGAGAACATAGCCGTCCTGAAGGAAATCGACGCCCGTTACGGCGTGCCGAAGGAGATCGTCGTTTCAATCCTCCTGGTAGAAACCCATCTCGGAGAGAACACCGGCAGCCGACTCGTCTTCAACAGGCTCGCCAGCATGGCCCTCTACACCGATCTGGAGGCCATCCGTCCCTACCTGAGCAGCTCCCTGATCACACCGGACAACTGGGAGTATGCCCGCCGCCGCTGCCGGGAGAAGGCCGACTGGGCCTACAGCGAGCTAAAGGCCCTGCTCCGCCTGACCGATCGGTACAGTTTGGATCCGATGACCATCCGCGGATCGATCTACGGAGCGATCGGCCTGCCCCAGTTCATGCCCTCCAACGTCTTCTTCTACGGCGTGGACGCCGATCAGGACGGCCGCATCGACCTCTTCGCCAAACCCGACGCCCTCTACAGCATCGCCAACTACCTGCGCCAACATGGATGGCGCAAGGATATGGACCGCAAGAGCCAGCACAGGATCATCCTAACTTACAACCACAGCACGATCTATGCGAACACAGTCCTGGCCGTGGCCGATAAACTGCGGAACCGGAAATAAACGCGGCCCTGAACCGGACGGAACCACCCCCTTCGCCCGCCGGCCGCTTTTCATTGACACGCGCCCTCCCATTGTTTATATTATAGTCGCGGCGGAAACGGATGCCGGCAATAAGATGCTCTTGGAGATGGGATATCCATGACGCCAAAACCTGGGATCCTGTCGGAAACCGGCACGAAAACAGACCAGGAGATCCGGGAACCGAAGATGTACCGGGTGATCCTGCACAACGACGATTACACGACGATGGACTTCGTGATCGTCGTCCTCATCTCCGTTTTTCACAAGCCGGCGGCGGAGGCGATGCAGATCATGCTCGACGTCCATAAAAAAGGGAAAGGGATCTGCGGGGTCTATACCTACGACATTGCGGCCACAAAAGTCGCCCAGGTCCACGAGCTGGCGATGCGGCGGGAATTCCCGTTGAAGTGTTCCCTGGAGGAGGCATGACGTCCTTCAGAGGGGATAAAGGATTATGAAGATCAGTGAAAATTTAAACCGTATCATCATGGCCGCCTATGCCGAGGCCAACGTAAGGCGGCATGAGTTCATCACTCCGGAGCACCTCCTGTACGCCTGTCTTTTTTTCGACGAGGGGAAGGAGATCATTACCAGCTGCGGCGGCGATCCGGTCCTCCTGAAAAAGGTCCTCGAGAAGCACCTCGACGGGACCGATACGATCGCGACCGCGACCCGGGCCATCCAGTCCCTGGGGTTTCAGAGCGTCTTAGAACGGGCCGCCTGGCATACCTCTTCCGCCCAGAAGGAGATCCTGGAGCTGGGGGATGTCCTCGTCTCCATCTTGGAAGAGAAGGAGTCCCTCGCCTCCTTCTACCTCCAGAAGCAGGGGATCACCCGGATGGCGTTTCTCAACTACATTTCCCACGGCGTCTCGGTACTCTCCGGTGGTGGAGGCGGCCAGCGGCCGCATCCGGAAACCGGAGAAACAGTCCGGGAGAGCAAAGAAGACCAGGGCAAGTTCCTCCGCGCCTTCGCAACGGAGCTCACCGCCTTCTCGAGGGTCGGGGAGACGGACCCCTTGATCGGCAGGGAGGATATCCTCGAGCGGACGATCCAGGTCCTCTGCCGCCGTTTCAAGAACAACCCGGTCCACGTCGGCGAGCCGGGCGTGGGGAAAACCGCAATCACCGAGGGGCTCGCCCGGATGATCGCCAAAGGCCTGGTGCCGAAACGGCTGGCCGGGGCCAGGATCTACTCCCTGGACATGGGTGCGGTTCTCGCCGGAACTCGCTTTCGCGGTGACTTCGAGGAACGGCTGAAGCGGGTCATCGCCGAGCTTCAGAAACAGGAGAAGGTCATCCTCTTCATCGACGAGATCCACAACATCGTCGGCGCGGGGGCCGTCTCCGGGGGGTCGATGGATGCCGGAAACATTCTCAAACCGGCCCTCACTTCTGGGAAGCTTCGCTGCATCGGGTCGACGACCTACGACGAATACCGCAAGTATTTCGAAAAGGACGGCGCCCTTTCCCGTCGTTTCCAAAAGGTCGAGGTCCCCGAGCCGTCGGTCGACGACACCTTCCGGATACTCCAAGGAATCCGGGAGCGCTATGAAACCTACCACCAGGTCTCCTATATGGAGGAGGGCCTCCGGGCCGCCGCCGAACTCTCAGACCGGTATATCACCGACCGCCGCCTGCCGGACAAGGCCATCGACGTGATTGACGAGGCCGGCGCCTTCGCCTCCATGAACCGCGACGATAACGCCGTGGATCGGGTGGTGATCGGGCCGAAGGAGATAGAAACCGTCGTTGCGAGGATCGCCCGGATCCCGGAGAAGAGCGTCTCCTCCACGGAGGTCGAAAAGCTCAGGGAGCTGGAAACAGAACTGAAGGCCCGGATCTTCGGACAGGACGAGGCCGTGGAGAAGGTCGTAGAGGCGGTCAAACGTTCACGCGCCGGCTTCCGCGAACCGGGCAAGCCCGTCGCCTCGCTTCTCTTCGTGGGACCGACGGGGGTGGGAAAGACGGAGCTCGCGCGGCAGTTGGCCGCGACAATGGGGGTGCCGCTGCTGCGCTACGACATGAGCGAGTACCAGGAAAAGCATACCGTGTCAAAATTCGTTGGGGCGCCTCCAGGCTACGTGGGCTACGAAGAAGGCGGCCTCCTCACCGAGGCGATCCGAAAGAACCCCCACGCCGTCCTCCTCCTGGACGAGATCGAGAAGGCCCATGCAGACATCTTCAACACCCTCCTGCAAGTCATGGACTACGCGACGCTCACGGACAACATCGGCAAGAAGGCGGATTTCCGCAACGTGATCCTCCTGATGACCTCTAACGCCGGAGCACGGGAGATCGGCCGACAGACGATCGGCTTCGAGGGACAGCTCATCAACCGGGACGCCGTCTACAAGGCCCTGGAGAGGACCTTCTCACCCGAGTTTAGGAACCGCCTCGACGGGGTCGTGAACTTCCAGGGCCTCACCGATGCGGTCGTCCTGAAGATCGTAAGAAAGACCGTCGCCGAGTTCTCCGCACAGCTCGCAGAGAAGAAGATCCACTTCACCGTCACCGAGGGCTGTTACGACTGGCTCGTCCTGAAGGGATACTCTCCTGAATTCGGCGCGCGGGAGATCGCACGGCTGATCCAGGACAAGATCAAGCGCTTCTTCGTGAACGAGGTCCTCTTCGGCAGCCTCCGGGAGGGCGGCGACGCCGTAGCCGACATCGAAAACGACGACATCGTCGTCCGGATCACTCATGCCGGTCTATCGACTTCCTGAGGCGATCGTTTTCCCCGCCGCACGTTCCGCACCCTTCTGAAAGAGTCGCTCCGTCACGAAACCCTCCAACGTTTTCAGCCCTTTTCGTCGGATTTCTTCCGGTTTGCGATGGCCCGGCCGTAGACTGTCTCATAGTCCGCGGCGCTCCTTTTCCAGGAGAAGTCCCGCGCCATGGCCGCCCCGATCATCCTGCGCAGGTGATCGGGGCGGTCGTAATAGGTGCTCACGGCCCATCCCACCGTGTAGTACAGGGCGAGGGGGGACGGCTCCCGGAATTTAAACCCCGTCCCCTCGCCGGTCGCCTCGTTATAATTGTCCACCGTGTCGTCGAGCCCCCCGGTCGCGTGGACGATGGGAAGGGTGCCGTACCGCTGGGAGTACATCTGGTTGAGGCCGCACGGCTCAAACAGCGACGGCATCAGGAAAAAATCGCACCCCGCCTCGATGAGGTGCGCGCGGCGGTCGTCGAAACCAATGAAGGAGCCGGCCCGCCCGCCATACCGGGCGGGGAGCTCCGCGAAATACCGCTGGAGTTCCTCTTCACCGGATCCCAGAATCACGAACTGCACGTGCATGTTCCGCAGGATCTCCTCGATCGCCTGTGCGATGATGTGGAAGCCCTTCTGCTCTACGAACCGTCCGATCGCACCGATGACGGGGATATGGTCGTCCTGCGACAGGCCGAACACCTCCTGGAGGCGCCGTTTGCACGCCCGCTTCCCCTCCAGGTTTCCCGGACCGTACCGGGCAGGAAGGAGGGGGTCGCGCCCAGGGTCCCACAGGGAATTGTCGATGCCGTTGAGGATACCCACAAGATCGTCGGCCCGCCGGGCGAGATCCGCTGACAGGCCGAAACCGCCGAGCGGCGCCGTCATGTCCCGGGCGAACGAGGGGCTCACCGCCGTCACGACGTCGGCGAAACGGAGGCCCGCCTGGAGAAAATTGATGCTGCCCGACGCGTCGAACCCGTCGTCCGCGAAATGCCTGCGCTCCAGGCCCAGGTACCCGCAATGGCTGCCGGGGTAGATTCCCTGATATGCCGCGTTATGGATGGTGAGTGCCGACGCCGCGCTGCCCAGAACGGGGTCGGCATGATGCCAGATTTTCAGGTAGGCGGGCGCCAGGGCGGTCTGCCAGTCGTTGGCGTGGACGACATCCGGCCTGAAGCCGATCTCCCGGCAGAGCTGCAGGGCGGCGCGGGTGAAAAACCCGAAACGCATCGGGTTGTCCGCGTAGTCTCTCATCGATGCGTCGTGGTACAGCCCGGGCCGTTGGAAATATTCATGATACTCGATCAGATACACAGGCACGCCGGCCTCGGAGGCGGTCTGCCAAACCGAGCACCACTCCTGCACGCCGCCCATCCATACCCCCATGATCGGGAGGCATATCCGGGCATTGAAGCGATCGACGTCGATCACGCCGTACCGGGGAATCGCCACGCGGACGTCATTGTCCAACTTCTTCAGCGCGGCGGACAGGGACGACACGACGTCCCCCAGTCCTCCCACCTTGGCATAGGGGTGCATTTCCGACGCCATAATGAGGATGTTATTCGTTCGTTTCATCTCCCTCCCTCAGTCCCCGGTGCGGTCACCCCGCACCGGGGTGCCTTCTTCATACGCGGGCACGCACCCGCCTCGCCTCCCCCCGCCCGCTTCATCCTGATAGGAAACCGTGATCTATCCGCCGCTCTTGTAGTAGCGGAGCGCCTCCGGCAGGTAGCCGCGGATATGGGCGATCCGTGATCCGGTACGCGCGGCACGGGGGAAACCATCCTCAAGGATTCCAGCGCTCCCCCTTCCGGTAGGCCATCCCCTCGAAGAGGGAGATCATCTCCCCCGAGTCGTCGGTGATCCGGATGGTGTAGGCAGCGATCTTGGGACCGCAGGAGACCTCCTCGGCCTCGGCGAGGAGAAGATCCCCCTGCACCGCTTTGAGGTACGAGATCGAGCAGTGGATAGCCACGGCGGCCCTCCCCCGGGAATTGACGGCCGCCGCGAAAGCCAGATCCGCCAGGGTGAAGATGGCGCCGCCATGAACAAGACCGAGGCCGTTTCGGTGATGATCCCGGAGCTTGAGGCGGGCCGTTGCCCGGCCGTCGCCCGCCTTCAGAAGTTCGATACCAACGAATTCCGCAAAGAGGTCTTTGCGGAAAAATGACTTCAGCGCCTCAGATGTGATCTCCTGCTCCATGTTCTGCTCCTCCATTTAGCATCCCGTCCGGAATCGCTCCGGAAAACATTATGACATTTCAGCATCCTCTCGGGGGAAAGTAAAGAAAAAAAGCTCCTTTTTCAATCGATTTTTCTTGACAAATCTCTCCCTTGAGGATAAACTCCCCCCCGAAAAAAGGTCACTTGAGCGCCGTAAATGCAGCGGCCTAAATAATAAAATATTGACGGGAAGGAGGTGAGAAAGTGGGTAACAAATTCGGGAGGATTTTGATCGTCAGCATCTGTATCGCGTGCTTTGCGCTCGCTGGTGTGGCCTTCGCTCAAAAAGACGTAAAATATGACGGCGGCACTGCGGGAGCCGTCCTCTTCGGTCATGCCTATCACAAGGGGAAAGACCTGAAATGCACCGACTGCCACACGAAGATCTTCAGCAGGAAGAAAGAAGCGAAGATCACCAAGGCGGAACATAACGGAGACAAGTTATGCGCGGCCTGCCACGACGGCAAGAAGACCTTCGGCATGAAGGCCGAAGCCGATTGCGCCAAATGCCACAAGAAGTAGTTTTCTTGAGAGGCTGTTGAATTCAAACCGGCGTTGGGCGGAGGCTCAACGCCGGTTTTTTTATTTTCGCTTTACTTTATTCTTCTCATGTGGCATACGTCGCAGCAGTTTTCATGAATAAAACATGAGGGAGAAAAATGGAAAAACTGGAATGTCCCCACTGCGGTAGCCCGCTGGGAAGGGGGGTCGCGGTTTGCGGAGAATGCGGCAAGGAGGTAAGTGATGAGGGGAAACCCATGCCGGAAGGACCCTTGCCTCAGGAGGAGAAGCGCGGCAGCAAGAACATCTATGCCATTCTCGCCGTTTTTCTGGTGGTGGTGGGAGGCACGGCCCTGTTGATGTATTCAGGCCTGCTGCCGAACCCCGTCAAGGGCGGTTCGACGGCGGCCATCGTCAACGGGGAAAAGATATCCACAGCGGAAGTGGACCGGAAACTTGAAGTCTATAAAAAAATGTACGGGCAAAGCGGCAAGCTGGATTCCTCCAGCCCTGAGGGCAAAGCGACCCTGGCGGATATGAGAAGGCAGATCCTGCAGACCCTGATTCAGGATAAAGTACTTGTAACCGAGGCGGTAAAGGAAAAGATCACCGTGTCTCCGCAGGAGATCGCTGAGAGAATTGCTGCCATAAAAAAAGGGATGAAGTTTTCCGACAAGGATTTTGAGGATTTTCTGAAAAACCACGCCATGAGTATAGCTAACTTCGAAAAGCGGATTGAAAATGAGTTCTTGATTGCCAGACTGATCGCCAAGGGCGCGCAGGAAAAAGGCTTAACCAAGGATGCCTGGGTGAATGAGCTCAACGCAAGGGCAAAGGTTGAAATATTAGCCAAATAGATCTTCCTCTTTCGTTTATAATTCAGGGCGGGAGGTTGAGTCATCCATTTCCTTCTCCATCCTACTGCCCTGCCGGTCTGCCGGCGAGGAACGCCAATACTTCCCGTTCCCTTTCGATCTCTTCCGAACAATATATCCACAGATGGTAGCCCTCCAGCCCAAGGACGGTAGCTCCGGCCGCAAACACGGCCCAGAAGTTCTCCGGAAGTTTACCTGAAAAATGGTAGAAAAAATAAAATCCGGCCAGATAACCCACATGGCCAATACCGCCGTATTTGCCGGAGCCGCTCATCATCCGTGACAGGATGAGGAGGATGGCGGAAAATATATAAAGGAGGAGTACGGAGCTGATCATGTTTACGGAAGGTGGGCTGCCCAGAACCGCCCTGATATTTTCATTAAAAGAGGGGAAAAAAGCAAAATCGCTCAGCGCCGCGATGCTCAGAAGAAGAAAAAGGGCGGCGGCCAGGAGCTCAATCGTAAACTTTCTCTGGAGTTTACGGATATTGGCGAGCGTTTCCCTCCGGAGTCGGTCGTGCTTTTCTCTGAAGTCCGGCGCTACCCCCTCGGCCTCCAGATGATTCACTCCCCTTTCTTCCATTTTGCATTTTCCCGCCTGATGCTGTTCAACTCTCTGACAATACTTCTGATATTTCCTGAAAGTTTTTCAATTTCCGTTCCACCAGGGGGGATTTCCTGATCAATCCCCTGAATGGTCCTCTCGGTAAATTCGACAAGCAATTTCAGCGGAATGAAAACATACCGCCTGAGCAGGGCAGCCACGCCTCCGATCGTGACCAGCAGGACCATGACGCTGAAGATCACCATCTGGTTTCTCATGACCGCAAGATTATTGACCAGTGGCGCGGCGGACAGACCGATATCCAGGGTGCCCAGTATTTTCTGTTCCGCCTTATGGACATGACAGGCGGCCTGATAGCAGGCCGGCTCGTTGTAGATGGGGGCGGTAATGGCGATGACGTCTTTCCCCTTTTCGTCGAAGAACCGGCGGGCCTGCTGCATATCGCCCAGGGTGGCGGCGGGAACCGGCCCCCTGTGGCACTCGATGCAGCCTGCGGCGTTCTTGTCCAGAAGCTTCCCCACCTCACCTGGGGTGCTGGAAAACATGATGAGCCCCCTCTTGTTGAAGATGCGCACGTGTTCCACGCCCTCCTGGGTGCCGATGTTATTGATGATATTGCCCAAGGATTCCCGGTCGTCGTGACGCATGGCGTAGCGGGTGGACTTGACGATGGTTTGGGCCAGGTTGGTTTCGTATCGGATCACATCGTTTATCATATCCGTCTTCATGATCGCATACAGAAGAATGCAGCAGACAATGACGAAACCCGTCACGGAGACGGTCACCGGGATGATGGCCCGGGCGGTCAAAGATTTGAACATGATACCCTCCCAAAAAATTGGTAACGTTCAAAAGGTGGGGCAAAGGTTGATTTCGACGGTTTGGATCTGAATGTTGAAATAACCTTTGATGCCCAGTTTCTCTTTCCAGAATTGTTCCCATTTGTCTTTTGCGTATTGTTTAATCAGGATCATTT
>JAHJQP010000177.1 GCA_018819165.1 Pseudomonadota bacterium | reverse complement strand
GCCGCAGGATACTCATACAGAAAAACGGGCCGCTCCATACCAAGATGGGGTTCGATGTCGCAGACCATGATCTCCTCGAAACGATCGCCGCTCAGGGCCTCGGAGACGGTGATCGGGGCATGCCGGGCAAATGCCTCCCTGACGGTGAGCCTCTCCCAGGGGGGGTGAAGGCGGATCACCCTCCCCTTCCAGGAAACCTCGCCGTCGAAACCGAGTTCTCCGGCCACGCTAAAGATCAGGCTTTCGCAGTCGTCCATCAGCGCCCGGTAATCGGTCCCCGTACGATACCATTCGAGCAGCGTAAATTCCGGAAGGTGAAGGTCGCCCCTCTCCCCGGCGCGATAACACCTGCAGATCTGGAAGATTTTCGGATAACCAGCCGCAAGGAGCCTCTTCATGCACAGCTCGGGGGAGGTGTGCAGAAACCATTCACCTTCGGCGACAGCATCGATGTGGGATTCCGGCGCCGGCGCCGGAATCCGGCAGGGCGTTTCGATTTCAAGAAAATCCCGCTCCAGGAAGAAACCGCGAATTGCCTGGATCATCCGGGCCCGGAGCCTCAGGGCTTCCGCCTTGGCGGTCAGTCTCCAGCCTTCGTCCACAGCCATCCCTTGATGATCTCGCAAAAAGTCGGCAAAGTGTCAAATCCTGAGCGGCTTCGTAAAAAGCTCCAGAGGCAAGGCGCGCTAATCATGAGGAATGAGGCGTACTTTGTCGTACGCCGCAGCAACGAAGGATGAAGTGCAACGCAGAGAGAGGTCTTGGACTTTTTACGGAGCCGTCATCCCTTGACCCGGGTCAGGTACTCCCCACTGCGGGTATCGATCCTGATTCTGTCCCCCTCTTCGACGAAAGGGGGAACCTGGAGCTGGTAACCGGTCTGGACGGTCACCGGTTTGGTGTTTCCCGACACGGAATCCCCCCTGGCCCAGGGATCGGCCTTGGTGACCGTCACCTCAATGAAATTGGGCAGGCTGATCCCCAGCGGCCGGTCCTCAAATAGGAGGATTTCCACCTCGATGTTGTCCAAGAGAAAATTTTTCGCCTCGCCGATCTGATCCTCCGTCAGGAAGACCTGCTCGTAACTCTGGTTGTCCATGAAGCAGTACTTCCCCTCTTCCCGGTAGAGGTACTGCATCTTCTTCTCCTGCAGATCGGCCGCCTCGAAGGCATCCACGGAACGGAATGTCCGTTCGAACTGGTTGCTGTTGATCATGTTCTTCAGCTTGCAGCGGTATAAGGCCTGGCCCTTGCCTGGCTTGACGAAATTGAATTCCGTAATGATATAAGGGTCGTTATCGATCTTGATCCGCAGTCCCTTTCTCAAATCACTGGCTGTGTACATAGGATTCCCTTCTCCTTTTTCGCTGACTGCGGCAGGATGCCGCTCCGCCGTTTATCCTCCCCCCCGCCGGGCGAAGGGGTCTGACGGCACATCCTTCCGCATTTTCTAATCCATTTGCGCACTCTTGTCAAAAGAATGTTTGTTCCCGTCTCTCCTCTCGGGCAGGAGGGAAAAAGGCTGGAGAGGGATCTTCCCCCTGTCGCCGGGGCAATCCAGCACATAGCGCGGAAGACAGAGTCCGGAAATGGTTCTCCAGAGCTTCTCCATGATCTCCATGCCGGTCCAGATCTCCGCCCGAAAATGGTCCGTCCCCCGGACCGGGTCGCACTGAAACAGGTAATAGGGGCGGACCGAAATCCTCTCCAGGCCATAGAGCAGATCCCGCATCGTCTCATAATCGTCGTTGACCCCCTTGAGCAGCACCGACTGATTGGAGACGGGAATCCCGGCCGTGAGCAGCCGCTCACACGCCGCCGCCGATTCCGGGGTGATCTCCCGGACGTGGTTGAACTGCGTGTTGAACCAGAGCGGCCGATGGCGCTTCAGCATCGCGCAGAGCTCCGGCGTGATCCGCATGGGCAGCGTGACCGGCGCCCGGCTGCCGATGCGGAGGACCTCCACGTGGGGGACCGCCTGGAGCGCCCCCAAAAACCAGTCCAGCATCCTCTC
>JAHJQP010000029.1 GCA_018819165.1 Pseudomonadota bacterium | reverse complement strand
TGCCAGGGATTTCGTCTTCCCGGCCCTCCGGGCGAACGCGATTTACGAGGGGACCTATCTCCTGGGGACGTCGCTCGCGAGGCCCCTCATCGCCAAGCGGCAGCTGGAAATCGCCAGGATGGAAGGCGCCGATGCGGTCTGCCACGGCGCCACGGGAAAGGGGAACGATCAGGTGCGGTTCGAGCTGACCTACATGGCCCTCAATCCCTCCATCCGGATCATCTCGGCCTGGAGGGATGAGCACTGGAAATTCGATTCGCGGGCCTCGATGATCGATTATGCGGAGAAACACGCGATCCCGATTCCCCTGACGCGGGAAAAGCCATACAGCAGCGATCGAAACCTTCTCCACATCTCGCACGAGGGGGGGATTCTCGAGGACCCCTGGGCGGAGCCGAACGAGGAGATGTTCGTCCTGACCGTCTCCCCGGAGGCGGCGCCGGATAAACCGACTTATGTAGAGATCGGGTTCGAGAAGGGGAACCCCGTTACCGTCGACGGCGTGGTCATGACCCCCGCAAAGCTTCTTGATCACCTGAACCGGATCGCGGGCGAAAACGGCATCGGCCGCGTGGACATGGTCGAAAACCGTTTTGTCGGGATGAAATCGCGCGGCGTCTACGAGACGCCGGGCGGGACGGTGCTATGGGCCGCGCACCGCGCGGTCGAGTCCATCACGATGGACCGCGAGGTCATGCTGATGCGCGATTCCCTGATCCCGAAATATGCCCAGCTGATCTATAATGGTTTCTGGTATGCCCCGGAGATGGCGGTCCTCCAGCGGTTCATCGACTCAACACAGGAGCCGGTGACGGGAAC
This sequence comes from Pseudomonadota bacterium, assembly GCA_018819165.1. GTDB lineage: Bacteria > Desulfobacterota > Syntrophia > Syntrophales > UBA5619 > JAKAFS01. Next base: position 13,912 of record JAHJQP010000029.1, on the reverse strand, counting down.
AGCCCGCCTTAAGCTTTACAAGGGAAACTGTATTGTATCCGGGAGAAAATCCCCCTCCTCCCTCTACAGTGAGGATTTTGCGACCTTCGAGAAGGACCGGGTCTACGACCAGAAGGATGCGACGGGGTTCATCCGCCTCAATGCGCTGCGCCTGCGGATCGAGGCGATGATGAAGGACAAGGGATGAAAAGCGGGTCGCGGGAAGGCCCCGGACGGGGGAGCGACCACACGACGGACAGAAGAACGGCGGGATCAATCATGAAGACGCAGGAAAAACCATGGGGCGGCCGGTTCAGCGAACCGACGGACCGGCAGGTGGAGACCTTCACCTCCTCCCTCCGCTATGACCGGCGACTCTACCGCTACGACATCGAGGGGAGCATCGCCCACGCCCGGATGCTGGCCAGGCAGGGCATCGTCACGAAGGGGGAGGCACGGGCGATTTGCGCAGGTCTTCGGGAGATCCTCGCCGAGATGGAGGCGGGGACGTTCCCATTCCACCCCAACGACGAGGACATCCACATGGCGATCGAGAATGCCCTGACCGAACGGATCGGCGAGGCGGGCGGCAAGCTGCACACGGGGCGCAGCAGGAACGATCAGATCGCCCTTGATATCCGCCTCTACCTGCGGGACGAGACAGGCCGGATGCTGGCGCTCGTCGGATCGCTGAAGTCGGCGTTCCTCGAACTGGCGAAAAAAGAGTGCGGTGTGGTCCTTTCCGGGTACACCCATCTGCAGAAGGCGCAGCCGGTCCTCCTTGCCCACTACCTCCTGGCCTTCTGGGAGATGCTCGCCCGGGACGAGGCCCGCCTCCGGGACTGTTTGAAAAGGATGAATGTGATGCCGCTTGGGGCGGCCGCCCTCGCGGGGACGGGACTTCCTATCGACCGCCGTTACGTCGCCCGGCTTCTCAGATTTCCCGCGGTGACCGCGAACAGCATGGACACCGTTTCCGACCGGGACTTTGCCGCGGAGTTCATCTTTGCCGCGTCGCTGGTCATGATGCACATGAGCCGCTTCTGCGAGGACCTCATCCTGTGGTCCACCAACGAGTTCGGCTACGTCGAGATCGCCGATGCTTTCACGACGGGAAGCAGCATCATGCCCCAGAAGAAGAACCCAGACGTGGCGGAGCTTATCCGGGGCAAAACGGGCCGAGTATACGGTCATCTCGTCGCCATGCTGACGATCCTCAAGGGGCTGCCCATGACCTACAACCGGGACCTTCAGGAGGACAAGGAGCCCCTCTTCGATACGGTCGATACGGTACAGGCCTGCCTCAAGATCCTCGCCGCGATGATCGGACATCTCACCTACAACCGGGAGCGGATGGAGGCGGAGGCGGGAGGAGGCTTCTCGACGGCGACCGATGTTGCCGAATACCTGGTCATGAAGGGGGTGCCCTTCCGGGAGGCCCACGGCATCGTCGGTAAACTGGTGGCCTTCTGCATTCAGAACAACAAGGCGCTGACCGGCCTGACCCTGAAGGAGTTCCGGAAATTTTACCCCGGATTTGAAGAGGATGTCTTCGCCTGTCTCACTGTCCAGAAGTCGGTCAATGCTCGTAAAGTGATTGGCGGCACGGCCGAGGAGACGGTCCGGAAGCGGATCGCCGAGATCGAGGGGCGATCGTCATGAGAAGGAATCGCTTGCTTGGTGCAGGTCTTGCGGCGATCCTGTTGCTTATTCTGATTTTCACGGGATGCGGGAAGAAGGGAGATCCCCTGCCGCCCCAGGTCCTGCTTCCGGCATCGATCGTCGATCTCAGCGCTGCCTCCCTCCCGGAGGAGGTTCTTCTCCGCTGGTCGCTGCGGCGAGGCGTCGAACGAAGCCGGCCTGATCCATAACAGCCGCTGAGGGCGCCTTTAACGGATTTGTAGAAACAAAGGGAACGATGAATTACTTCAATTATCAGGATGACAAACTCTTTTGCGAGGAGGTCTCGGTTCAGAAAATCGCCCGGGAGGTGGGAACGCCTTTTTATCTCTACAGCCACCGGACGCTCCTGCACCATTTCCGGGTCTTCGACACCGCCTTCGCGGAAGTGCCCCATATCGTCTGCTTTTCCGTCAAGGCCAATTCGAACACGGCCATCCTCCGGATCTTCGTCCGCGAGGGGGGTGGCGTGGATCTCGTTTCAGGAGGGGAGCTCTACCGTGCCCTGAAGGCCGGTGCGGATCCGGGGAAAATCGTTTATTCCGGGGTCGGAAAGAGAGAGGATGAGATCGATTTTGCGCTCAAAACAGGCATCCTCATGTTCAATGTGGAATCCGACCAGGAACTGGAAACGATCAATGCCCGCGCGGAGATCTTGGGAATCAGGGCGGGCATCGGACTGCGGGTCAACCCGGATGTCGATCCGGAGACCCACCCCCATATTTCTACCGGCCTCAAGGAGAACAAATTCGGGATCAATGTCGAGGCCTCCCTCATGGTCTATAGGCGGGCGGCAACGCTCAAGAATCTCGACATCAAGGGGGTGAGCTGCCATATCGGTTCGCAGGTGACGAAGCTTTCGCCCTTCATCGATGCCCTCGGACAACTGAAGGAGCTGGTCCTGCGGCTTCGGGGAGAGGGGATAGCGATCCGTTACTTAGATCTCGGCGGCGGTCTCGGGATCACCTACGACCAGGAAACCCCACCTCATCCCTCGGAATATGCCCGGGCGCTCATCGACGCCTCCCGGAACATGGCATGCACATTCATCTTCGAACCCGGGAGGGTTATCGCCGGGAATGCGGGGATCCTGGTGACCCGGGTCCTCTACACCAAGGGAAACGAAGGGAAGCGCTTCGTCGTTGTCGATGCGGGGATGAACGATCTGCTCCGCCCCAGCCTCTACGGTTCGTTCCACAGGATCCAGCCGGTCATCCGGCAGGAGAGGGAGAAGATGATTGCGGATGTCGTCGGGCCGATCTGCGAATCGGCCGACTTTCTGGCCAGAGGGCGAAAGATGTCCGTCTTCGAACCGGGGGAGCTGATGGCGGTGATGAGCGCCGGCGCCTACGGTTTCAGCATGTCGTCCAACTACAATTCGCGTCCCCGGATAGCGGAGATCATGGTCCGGGATGATCGCTGGTATGTCATCCGGAAACGGGAGAACTGTGAAGATCTGATCCGCGGGGAAGAAATTCCGGAATTTATGAACATTTAAGACAGGCCAAGGAGGGGTTATTATGTTCGGAGGTGCATTAGTCGCGATCGTTACGCCATTCAGGAATGGAAAAGTAGACGAACAAGCTTTACGGAAACTGATTGAGGAACAGATCGCCGCCGGGACGGATGGCATCGCCCCCTGCGGCACCACGGGAGAATCGACCACCCTCTCCCATGAGGAGCATGACCGCGTGATCGAGATTACGATCGATGCGGTGAGAAAGAGGGTTCCGGTCATCGCCGGAACCGGTTCCAACAGCACGGCGGAGGCGCTCCGTCTGACGCGGCACGCCTGGGAGGCGGGCGCCGACGGCGCCTTGCTGGTTTGCCCCTACTACAATCGCCCGACCCAGGAGGGACTATACCAGCACTACCGGACCATCGCGGAAGAGGTTCCGATTCCTATCATCATCTACAACATCCCCGGCCGGACTGGGACGAACCTCCTCCCGGAGACCCTGGCAAGGCTGGCGGAGATAAAGAACATCGTCGGGGTCAAGGAGGCCTCCGGTTCCCTCAAACAGATGAGCGATGTGATCCAGCTCTGTGGATCAGATTTCGATGTGCTCTCCGGGGACGACATCTTTACCCTGCCTCTTCTCGCCATCGGCGGCAAGGGGGTCATCTCCGTCATCTCCAACGTCGTCCCAGCCGACATGGCGGAGATGGTCGACGTCTTCGCGACTGGGGATCTGGAACAGGCCCGCGCCCTCCACTACCGTATGGCCCCCCTGATCGACGTCCTTTTTATTGAAACAAATCCCATTCCCGTGAAGGCCGCGCTCGCGATGATGGGAAAGATCGAATACGAGCTGCGCCTACCCCTCTGCCGGATGTCGGAGAAGAATGAGGGGACATTGAAAAAGGTCATGCAGGACTACGGTTTGATTGGGTAAAGGGGGTTCGAAGATGATCAGGGCCATTGTGACAGGCGCCGGCGGCAGGATGGGTGGGCGGATCGTCAGCCTCCTTGCGGAGACGGACGGGATCGAACTGAAGGGCGCTGTGGAGAGAAAGGGACATCCCCTTCTCGGAAAGGATGTGGGTGAGGGGCTGGGCCTGGGGAGGACAGGGATCATCATCGGAGATGATCTTGTCGGCTCTATCGAGCTGGGGGATGTCGTCATCGATTTTACTTCACACGAGGTCTCTGCGCGTCACCTGGAGATCGCGGCGGAAAAGGGGAAGGCCATCGTGATCGGCAGCACCGGCTTCACTTCGGCCGAGATGAAACGGGCCGAGGAACTGGCCGGTTCTGTTCGGTGCGTCCTTGCCCCCAACATGAGCGTCGGCGTCAATGTCCTCCTCAAGGTTCTCGCCGACGTTGCCGGCATTCTTGGCGATGATTACGATGTGGAGATAGTGGAGGCTCACCACCATATGAAGAAGGACGCCCCGAGCGGTACGGCCATGAAGATGGCGCAGGTCATTGCAGAGCGTCTCGGTCGGGATCTCGACAAGGTCGGCGTCTACAACCGCAAGGGGATGATCGGCGAACGGACGAAGCGGGAAATAGGGATACAGACCCTCCGGGCCGGGGATATCGTCGGTGAACATACGGTGATCTTCGGCGGGATGGGGGAGAGGCTGGAATTGATCCACCGGGCCCACAGCCGGGACAATTTTGCCCGCGGGGCGATCCGGGCGGCCTTCTGGGTCGTCGGTCGGGAAAACGGCATCTACGATATGCAGGATGTCCTCGGCCTGAAGACTGCTTAGGGAGACAAGGATGGGGTTGGGGTTTCTGGGTCCGTCGGGCGGGGAGATCCGGGGGATCATCGCCTTCATCGGTATCGGTTCCAATCTGGGGAAGCCGGTCGACAATTGTCAGGAGGCCGCAGAAAAAATCGCGGCGGTTCCGGGAATCAGGTTCCTCCGCCGTTCATTCCTCTATAGGACGGAGCCCCTGGGTCCTCAGGACCAGGCTTGGTTCATAAACGCCGTCGTGGAGATACGAACAGTCCTCCCACCCCGGCCGCTTTTTGAGGCATTGAAGGAGATCGAACGGCGGATGGGCCGGAGCGAAGGGGCGAAGTGGGGGCCGCGGATCATAGATCTGGATATCCTCCTCTATGGTCAGGAGGTCATTCAGGAGGAGGGACTGGTCATCCCCCACCCGGAACTCCACCGGCGTCGTTTTGTCCTGGCGCCTCTGTGTGAACTGGCCTCATATTTGATCCATCCCGTCTTCGGCGTCTCCGTCCGCGGTCTGATGGATCGTCTGACCGATACTGGTCGTGTGGAACTTTACGATTCGGCAGAGACCGGAGGATGAACAAACGGCCGCGGTACGGCTGCCGTCGTCGGAGAAATCGTTTGGGGTAAAGTACGAAAGATGATAATAAGACTGGTCGTCGGCATCATTGTGATTTATCTCCTCTACAAACTGCTCCGGAAAGTATTTTCCGCGACGGGGAGAACGCTTGGCGCCACAGGTCCGAAACCACCCATTGCCGGCGAGGATCTGATAGAGGATCCCGTTTGCCACACCTATGTTCCCGTGAGCCATGCCTGCCGGGCGTCGATCGAAGGAAAGACAGTATATTTCTGCAGTCAAAAATGTCTTGAACAGTACAAAAAGCAAAAAAAAGAAGGTTGAGCTGGGGACATAATGATTTTTTTTACGGATACGGCCAATAGCGATGAAATCTGGGAGGAGATGCGCCCGGTGATGGTCGACGGGGTGTGGAGGCGTTTCTCAACGACTGGGAGAAGGTCCCTGAAGAAAATGAGGGGACAGGGGGGAGATCCTCCGCTATGATCGATTTTCTGAAGCAGTTGTTTGACCGGTTGCCCATCGCGCCGGAGAAGAGGGAGGTCTTCAATCTTCCCAATACCATTTCTATGCTACGGATCGGAGTCATCCCTATACTCTTCTTTCTCCTTCTCGACCCGGGGAAGGTAATGAGCCTCGTCATCGCAATTCTTTTCATTGCAGCGGCGCTGACCGACCTCCTGGACGGCTACATCGCCCGGAAATATCAGATCGTCACGACGATGGGGAAGTTTCTCGATCCGATTGCCGACAAGCTGATCGTCAATACGGCGATGATCATGATGATCCCGATCAGCCGCATCCCCGCCTGGATCGTAGCTGTCATCGTAATCCGCGATTTCGCCGTGGACGGCATACGCAACATCGCCTCGTCCAACGGGATAGTCATTCAGGCGAGCCCGCTGGGGAAGCGGAAGACGCTCTGCCAGATCTTCGCTGTTTCCGCCCTGATGATCCATTATCCGTTCTTCGGCCTCAATGCCCGTTTCGTCGGCATGGTGATCCTCTACATCGCCCTGATTCTGACGGTCGTCTCCGGAATCGAGTACTTCGTCAAGTTTTACAGGACAAACATACGGAAGAGCTGAGTTCGCCAATATCGTTCTCGCGCAAAATAAGGGATTCATGATGATCGATCTTGACACGATTCGCTATCCGGCCTTCGATAGGCCGGAGATTTGCCGCGGGCGTTGACCACAACGATATCATCTTCCAGGGGAGAAAGGCATATCTGGATGCCATTGGAAAGTTGATGGAAATGGTGGCTTTGCGGCTATAGGGATGGGGGCGGGAAGAGGGAAGTTTTTTTATTGACAAACGGATTTTATTTGTTATAGTCACGCCCCATCGCCTCATGAGCGGGCGTAACTCAGCGGTAGAGTGCCACCTTGCCAAGGTGGACGTCGACGGTTCAAATCCGTTCGCCCGCTCCATTTTAAAATCCATTCGGCGGCATAGCCAAGTGGCTAAGGCAGCGGTCTGCAAAACCGTTATTCCCCGGTTCAAGTCCGGGTGCCGCCTCCAGTCATGAAAGGGGGCAGCGATCTTGAGCTTGCCCCTTTTCTGCTGGTCTCGGTTGCATTCTCCGTTATATTTCCCCGGCGAAACAGGGGAGTTTTGCCGGCTCAGCTTCAGGAATGGGATCTTTCTGGGTTCTTTAGAGGAAGGCGGATATGAAGATTCATGTGAAAAAGGGCGATCTCGCAGAAAGCGCGACGGAAGCGGCCGTCGTGGCCCATTTCGAGGGCGAACCCGGACTTGACGGCGCAGCAGCCAGGCTGGATAAAATGAGCGGCGGTTTCATCGGAGATGTCATCGGGCAGGGTGATTTTACAGGCCGGCTGTATCAGATCCTGGTGATCTATTCCCGGGGGAGCGTCCCGGCTAAACGGATGGTGGCCGTGGGCCTCGGGAAGAGGTCGGACCTTACGCTCGAAAGATTGCGGGGGGCCTTTTCCAAGGCGGCGCAGCACATAAGATCCCTGAACATCGGCGAGTTCGCCACATCCCTGGATTTAGGGAGCGTCGCCCTGTCGATCGATCGTATTGCCGAGGCTGTTGTGGAGGGGGTAAGACTCGGCCTCTATCGGTTTACGCCCTTCAAGACCGCCGAGCGCGAACAGATTCGAGAGATCGCGAATTTCACCATCCTCGATACGGAAAATGGCGCCCTGAAGATCATCAAGGCCGCGGTGAAAACGGCAGGGATCATCGCCGACGCGGTCTCCTTTGCGCGGGACATCGTTTCGGCGCCGGCGAACGAGATGACGCCTGCCGATCTCGCGAATGAAGCGAGACAGATCGCCAGGAGGGAGAAAATCAAGTGCCGGGTTCTCGATGAACGAGAGATGAGAGGACTCGGGATGAACGCCCTGCTCGGCGTGGCAGGAGGCAGTAACGAACCGCCGCAGATGATCGTCCTGGAATATCGAGGGGGGGAAAAGGCTGGTCCTGTCATCGCACTGGTCGGCAAAGGGCTCACCTTCGACAGCGGCGGCATCTCCATCAAGCCGTCTGAGAAGATGGACCTGATGAAGGATGATATGGCGGGTGGGGCGGCGGTCATTGCCGCAGTGCAGGCCGCATCCCAACTCGCTCTGCCGGTGAATCTCGTCGGCCTCATCCCGGCGGCGGAAAACCTCCCGAGCGGAAAGGCTTACAAACCCGGCGATATCCTCAAATCCTTCTCGGGGCAGACGATAGAGATCGTGACGACCGATGCCGAAGGGCGCCTGATCCTGGCGGACGCCCTGACCTATGCGTGCCGTTACAAACCCGCGGCGATCATCGATCTGGCTACGCTCACGGGAGCCTGTGTCGTGGCTCTGGGTGATAACGTGATCGGCATGATGGGGACGGATGAAAAGCTCAAGGGCGAGATCCGTGAGGCCGCCGATCTTACCGGCGAAAGGGTATGGGAGCTGCCGCTTTGGGAAGAGTATCATGAACTGATCAAAGGCGAGGCGGCGGATTACAGGAATTCCGGCGGGAAAGCCGGCGGGGCGATCACTGCGGCAGCTTTTCTGAGCAAATTCACCGGAGGTTATCCATGGGTCCATCTGGATATCGCCGGCCCGGCCTGGCTGATGAAGGAAAAACCTTACATTCCCAAGGGCGCCTCGGGGGTGGGGGTCCGCCTCCTGGTGCAGTTTCTCCGGAACTGGAATAGGGATCGGAAGGGCGCCTGATGGGCCGATCAAGAACTGCCCTTCCGAAGAAAGGAGTGATAGAAAATATTCATCAGATGAAAAAAAACTTGCTTTTTTAAAAAAGAGATGTTAGGGGCACTCATCCGCCCTGTGGATGTTTCTTGTGTCTGGGACCTGATTTGAAGACTTAGATTGGCGGGACAGGAAAGAGTTGGTGTTCATATCTTGCAGGATAGTCAAGCCACGCCGGCTCAGGACTTGGTTCTGAGAAGGGGTGGTTTTTTTATGGCTGCAGGATGTGAAACCCGCTTGGGTAAATCTTAGGAAAGGGGGGTGTAAAGCTTTGGCAGAAGGTAAGGTAAAGTGGTTTAATGAGAAAAAAGGGTTCGGCTTTATCGAGAATGATGAAGGCGGAGATGTTTTTGTTCATTTCAGTGCCATTCAGGGCGAAGGCTTCAAGACGCTATACGAGGGTCAGAGAATTCGCTTTGATGTCGAACAAGGCAAGAAGGGACCTGCCGCAGTAAACGTACAGCCATTGTAAGGAAAATGCGTTCAGCAGCGGATGCCCCGGTTGCCGATGGCGACCGGGGCATTTTATTTTTCTCGAAACTGTTGTAACATATGCAATAAGCGATTTTATAAACACTCTTTTGCAGACCATTTCAAGAAAAGTTCCGGGAATGATCAGAGAATCTTATGATGGAAGAAGGCGTGATCCGGAGGTTCGGGGAAATCTGTAACCTGCTTGTTGTTCTGGGGCCTACGGCCTCAGGGAAGACGGATTTTGCCATCCGTTTGGCAAGGCGGATCGGCGGTGAGATCATCTCTGCCGATTCCCGTCAGGTCTATATAGGGATGGATCTGGGGACGGGGAAAGATCTTTCCGCATACAGACGGGGTGGGTCTGTTGTCCCCTGTCACCTGATCGACATCATAGAGCCGACTGAGGAATTCTGTGTCTTTGACTTTCAGGACCGCTTTTACCGTTGTTTCCAGGAAATCTCAGCGCGGGGGAATGTCCCGATCCTGACGGGAGGATCGGGTCTCTATCTGGATGCGGTCATCAGGGGGTACCGCATGTCGGCGGTTCCAGAAAATCAAAGGCTCCGTGAGGAACTGGCCGGGGAGGAGATGCCGTTTCTCCGCCGCCGTTTCCTGACACTCTGCCCCTACGCCCACAATACTACCGACCTTCTGCAGAAAAAAAGGCTCATCCGGGCGATCGAAATTGCCGAGTTCGAGCAGAATCAGCCCCGGGAGACGGAACCGCCTGTAAAGATCGCTCCCCTTGTCATCGGGATCCGCTGCGAGAGAGAAGAGCTGCGCCGGAAGATTACAGCCCGTCTGCAATCCAGGCTGGAGGCCGGGATGATCGAGGAGGTGCAGCAGCTCCATGAAAGGGGCATCGGATGGGAAAGAATCGATTCCTACGGTCTGGAATACCGATATATCGCTCTGCACCTCCAGGGGAAAATGAGCCGTGAGGGGATGTTTCAGACATTGAATACGCGCATTCACCAGTTTGCCAAGCGGCAGGAAACCTGGTTCAGGCGCATGGAGAGAAACGGCGTTCTGATCCACTGGATCGACGGCGCCGATGATGATGCCGCCATGGACCTGATCGCCCGTAGGACGGCATGAATCTCTCGCCACGAACACAAAAATACCTGCATACTTATGGGGTATCTCCGGTTCGCCCCCTCCTGACGGCGTCGGTCGACGGGGTGGAGCGGGCGGTCGTTATCCCGGCCCTGGCGGAAAGCTCGTCTCTCTTCCGGACGCTGGCCAGTATCGCCGGGAATTCCCCTCGCGAGCTCCGACGCACCCTTGTCATCTGCGTCGTGAACAACCACCGTCCGCATCTTGCCGCGGAAGCGGATATCCTTGACAACCGCGAGACGCTGAATGTTTTCAACGCGCTCGTCCTCGGGCGTCCGCCTTCCTTATCACGCCATACAGGGATGCTGGATGACATCCGGCAGATCGCCCGCAGCGGTCTTCGTCTCGCCTGCATTGACGCTTCTTCCCCCGGTCTGGAAATCCCGGATCGTGACGGGGGCGTGGGGACGGCGAGAAAGATCGGCATGGATGCGGCCCTGAAACTTCTCGACAGCCAGGGAACAGGCGGGGGAGTGATCTGCTGCCTAGATGCCGACACGCTGGTCGATGAGAACTACCTTTCTGCGGTCGGACACCATTTTGCCGAGACTGGCAATCCGGCGGCCGTGTCGGCCTATGCCCATCAGAAGCCTTCCGATCCAGAAATTCTTCTTGCGATCTGCGGCTATGAGATCTTTCTGCGGTCATATGTGATCGGCCTCTCCTTTGCAGGATCGCCCTATGCCTTCCATTCGATCGGATCGACGATGGCCTGTACGGCGGAGAGCTATGTGGGTGTCCGGGGAATGAACCGGCGGGCTGCGGCGGAGGACTTTTATTTCCTCAACAAGCTTTGCAAGATCGGAAAAATAGGAGTGGTCAGAGAAACGACCGTCTTCCCTTCGTCGCGGCCGTCGGGTCGGGCGCCCTTCGGAACCGGACGACGGGTGCTCCGGTTCATGACCGGCGGGGGGGATGAGTGCCGACTCTACGATCCCAGGGTTTTCGACATTCTCAGAGAGTGGCTTGCCGGGATGGAGGCCGATCCGGACCGGGATCCGGGAGCGATCCTGGTCGCGGCCGGACGCATTCACTTTCTGTTGGAGGAGTATCTCCGGATGAGCCGTTTTGACAGGAACTGGCGGGTCATAAGGCGGAACTGTAGCAATTCCACCCACCTCCGGCGTCAATTCCATGTCTGGTTCGACGGATTGAAGACCCTGAGGCTGATTCACCATCTCAGCCGCTCCGCCTTTCCCCCGGTCCCCATATTCGACGGCCTGAAGGGGCTCCTCGACCGGGTGGGCGGGTCCATCCCGATCCCCGCTAATTCCCCGGAGGGAACCTTGGAACTGGACCTCCAGTTCCGGATATTGGAAGAACTGCGCTCCCAGTTTCCCTGTTCCTGAAGTGGGTTCTTGACGTCTGCATCTCTTTTGAATATACTCCGGCGTCCGCTTGTTCTGCTTGCCCTGCCGCCGTGGTCGACAAGCCGAATAAGGTACGGAATATATGGGGCATTACGAATTCAATGACCGGGGAGGAATGATCGTGAGTAAAAAAAAGGGGCGGTTTCTTTTTATCATGACAGCCTTTTTCTTCATCTTCGTCATCGCTGCGGGGTGCGGCTCAAAGGAGCAGAAGGCGGCAAATACAGAAAAAGCCGCTACGGCGCCGAGTCAAGAGAACGCCGCAGCGCCGGGAGTGAGTGCGCCTCCCGAACAGGCGTCCGTGCCCGCAAAGGTTGCCGATGCTGCAGGGGTTGCGGTGGAAGTCGAAGGGAGCAAGCTGACGCAGGGAGAGCTTGAAGCGGAAATGCAGGAAAAAATGGCGCTGATCAAGGACCAGATTCCGGCCGAGAGTATCGAAAATGCCAGGGCAGAGATGCGGAAAGGACTGATCGATGGGTTCATTGCCCGCACGCTTCTGAACAGGGAAATCAGCAGCAGGAAAATAACCGTTACCGGAAAAGAGATCGCGGATGTCATAGCGGAGATCAAGTCCCAGCTGCCTGCCGGAGTGACGATGGACGAGCTGTTGAAGAAAAACAAAATCGATGCCGCCAAGATGCGCGAAGAGATTGGATTGAATATTCGGATCAACAAGCTGATAATGAAGGAACTGGGGGGGAAGGGCAAGCCGACAAATAAGGAAATTGCAGAATTTTATGAGAAGAATCGGGATAAATTTACGAAGCCCGAGTCGGTTCATGCCCGTCATATTCTAGTAGCCAAGGCGCCAGAAGATACCGAAAAGATCAAGGCGGACAAAAAAACGAAAGCGGAAGAACTGAGAAAGCAGCTTATAGCCGGCGCTGATTTTGCGGATATGGCTGTGAAGAATTCCGACGACCCTAACAAACAGAGCGGCGGCGATCTCGGTTTCTTTTCCCGCGGACAGATGGTGAAACCATTCGAGGATGCGGCGTTTTCTCAGAAAAACAGTGAGATCGGGCCCGTGGTGGAAACGGATTTCGGCTTTCATATCATTCAAATTCTCGAACATCGGAGCGAGCAGATCATAAAACTGGAGGGGGAGACAAAGAAACGGATCGGCGCCTTCCTCGAACAGCAGAAAAAGCAGGCGGCTTTAGACGGGCGGGTGAAGAAGCTGAAAAAAGGTGCGAATATCGTAGTCTACGGAAAGTGAACGGGGGCGCAGGATGAGAAGCCGCAATGCAGGAAAAATCTGTGATCGCCTCTGGTATCTCGGGCGGGAGGAATCAGGGATCTATCTCTTGGAGGGAGATAGGTGTTCCCTGATTATCAGCGGGGGATTGAGCTACCTGGCGCCGGTCGTCCTGAGCCAGTTGAACGCCTTCGGGATCGATGAAAAGAAGATCGGAAAATTGCTGATCCTCCATGCCCATTTCGATCATGTGGGGCTTGTCCCCCTCTTCAAACGCCGCAATCCGGAGATCGATGTCTACGCCTCGGCCAGGGCGTGGGAAATCCTCAATATGCCGAAGGGAATAGAGACGATCAACGCCTTCAGCCGTCTTGTTGCGGACAGAATGGGTTTGACCGGATGTCTGACCGGACAGGACCTGGAGTGGCGTAATGACATAACCGGCAGGGTGGTTTCCGAAGGGGCGGAAATAGATTTAGGGGGCATATCGGTTCAGATCCTGGAAACCCCCGGTCACTCCTCCTGCTCCATTTCAGCTTATGTGCATGAAATCAATGCACTTTTTCCATCAGACGGAGGCGGAATCCCTTACGCGGAGATGATCATTCCCTCCGGAAATTCCAATTTCACGCAGCATCAGGAGAGTCTGGAGAAGCTGAAACCACTCAAAGTCGATATTTTGTGCGCCGATCATTACGGGTATGTGACGGGGCGGGAGGCGGAAGGGTACATCTGCCGAAGCATCGCTGCGGCCAGAGAGAACCGGACCCAGATCGAAGCGCTCTATCGGCGTACTGGCTCCATCGATGAAACCGTAACGGAGCTGGTGGAGGAGGTTTACAGACAACAACCAGACTATTTACTCTCGCCGGAGATCTGTGCCGGGATCTGCCGGCAAACGGTCCGTCATATAGCCGGGGCGCTGGAGGAATCGGCCTGAGGACCGCTTTTTACCATCAATAAATATACTGAGGACTACGGGTGTAAGCCCGTTAGTGATCACGCAAAACCATAAGGAATGGCAGGATGCATGGAATCGGTTGAGCTGATGGTATTCGATCTGGATGGAACCCTCGTGCGGTCGGAAAAGGACTTGGCC
>JAHJQP010000176.1 GCA_018819165.1 Pseudomonadota bacterium | reverse complement strand
ACTGCCGTAAAGTTCCTCGTTGACCTCACGGATGATCTGGGACAGGTAGCCGTAGTGCAGGATATTCTTGGATTTGTAACGCGGGTGATCCGGACCGTATTTGTATGCCTGGGCCGTTCTCGCCGTTGTCCCGTCCGCCATGGATTTCTTGCACCGTTCGGTCCATTCTTTGCGCTCGGGGCCGATTTTGTCATAACCGTTTTTCTTGATGCATTCGTTGAGCTGCTTGATGACCACTTTGGTGTTGCCCACCAGGGAAGCCTTGGTGTTGATGTAGGTCCATACATATTCTTCGCATGGGGCGATCTGGACACTTTCCGGCCATCCCCCTGCGTACCCGTCAAAGAAACCGACCTTGAGTCCGATGGGAATCATCAGATCGAATTCGTTCCGGAATTTCGGGAACCCCCGGTGATGAAGCGGATGTTTTTCGCTGACGGTCGCGCGGCCCAGACGCCGGGTATTGAAGGGGATCTGGGTAAGGTTGATGAACTCTTCGAGCTCCGGCCCTGCCTGATCCCAGGAAGGATAGTCGCCGAGAATCATAAAGGGCTTTTTGGCCGCGAAGATGGCCTTGGCGGCCTTCTCTATTGCCGCCGGATCCGCACCTCCGGTGATGGGTGTTCCGGTCTCCTCCTGACGCCATTTGGGCAGGTAGTCGGCATGCTGCGGGAAGAAACCGCCCCAGTAGTGCGCTCTCGCCTCATCTTTCATGAACAGACAATCCACGCCTAATTCAAAGGCAACCGGGCCCATCGGGGCCGTTGTGGCCACCCTGAAGCCGCGGCTCATGAACTGCTTTATCGACCAGGGATAGAAGCAACGCTGGGACCACTTGGTGACGTGCTCGAAGAATTCGGCGCAAATACTCTCCTGAATGGTGTTGTATAATTTGTCGTGTTCCTGTTCCTGCCCGCCACCCAAGTAAATGATAGGCGAATTGCTCAGGAAGGCTTGCTGCATGGCACTGAAGGAATTTGCCGTACCCGGTCCCACGGTACCGAAACAGACAGCGGGTTTCTGAGTGACCTGGGTATAACCTTCCGCAGCATATACAGCGTTCTGTTCATGGCCAAACACGATCAGCTTGATGCCAATCCGTGAAATGGCATCCACGTAATGCCAGATGTGACCGCCCGGAACACCCCAGGCGATGCTGACCCCCTGCTCCCGAAGGATTTCAGCTACGTATTTCCCCACCGAGGGATACAGTTCCCGCTTCCCCAGAGGAATTTCCAGCTTCTTCTGGGCCGCTTCATCGAATTCAATTCCAATCTTTGGCATCGTTTTGTTCCTCCTTTTCGATAAAAGTTAACTGGCAAAAAATCCCCTCTCCATATCGATTGAGATGCCTGAGGGTTGTTCCACGGAAGCAACCCTCAGGCATCGGTATCTCGTCTTCAGTCCCTCACAAGGCTGTTTAAACATCGAAGCACGGAAAAGAACCGATATGTTTTTGTTCCCGACCGATTACCCTTGCCCATTACGATGTAGATACACAAACCGATGCGCTTCGGCTCTAATTGATGCAGAAGATATAGGCTGTGCCATTGTGACATTCTTGAAAAGAAATATTACATTCGATGGTACTCACCTAATATAATGTTTTTACCATGTCAAGAAAAAAAATCATCGAGGCCCATCTTTTTTTGATTGGGTGGTTTCCACGACCGGGCAAGAGGGATTTCGAATAATTTATCAGCCTTGACACCTGTCTTGGTTTTCCCGTATAGTGCGCGTCGTTTCCGACGCGCGTCTTCCCTTGGGCATCTCTTCGGGTCGGAAGAATGACGACTTCGTAAAAAGTCCGGATGCTGCGTTGCGCTTCACCCTTCGTCGTTGCAGCGTACGCGAAAGTACGCCTCACTCCTCAGGGTTCGCGCGCCTTGCCTGCGGACTTTTTACGAAGCCGTCCTACATTCAAGGCTTTTGCGACTTTTTACGAGAGCGTCAAGAATTAACCGTTTGTATTTCCGGCATTCCGGGGAAACCGGAGCATCCACAAGTCCCAGTGAAACACAAATGAGGGGTAAAATGAAACAAGTTCTTCTCATCAGCATGCCCTTTGCCAGTATCCGCTATCCTTCGCCCGCCCTCGGTCTTCTCAAGTCCCTTCTGAAAAGGGAAGGTATCGGCTGTGAGATCCTTTATTTGAACGTTTTTTTTCATGCTTTCTGCAGGCATCCCGGCGTATATGAAGCGGTCGCCGATCTTATCATCATGGGGGAATGGGTCTTCGGCGAAGTTCTCTTTGGAGGAAAATGGGCTCAAACAGAAAGAGGGGGGATCGAATCTCTGAGTTCGCCCCTTCTTCCGGCGGATCCGGAGCTCAAGGCTATTAAAAACGGCCTTGCCTTGCTCCGATCCATGACCGGTCCCTTTATCCGGAGCTGCATGGATGCACTGGAAGAACGTGATTTTTCCATTGTCGGGTTTACATCGGTGTACAGCCAGCAGGTGGCTTCACTGGCCCTGGCTCAGGAAATCAAAAGGCGCTGGCCGGATCGGATCGTTGCCTTCGGCGGGGCCAACTGTGAAGGAGAAATGGGCAGAGCGATGCTCAGGCTGTTTCCCTTTGTGGACTGGGTTTTTGACGGAGAGGCGGATCTTTCTTTCCCAAAGGCCGTAAAACAATGGGTTGATGGCCGGCCTCCGGAAGGCATTCCCGGGGTCGCCTTTCGGCACATGGACAAGGTGATCTCCCAGGGACCAGGGTTGTCTCCGGAAATGGACGACCTGCCGTATCCGGATTTCGACGATTATTTTTCCGCATTGGAAAAATGGGCTCCGGATTACCGGCCTTTTGCCCCCATCTCCCTGGAATTCTCCAGAGGGTGCTGGTGGGGAAAGAAATCCCAGTGCATCTTCTGCGGTCTCAATTGCCAGTCTCTGCGCTATCGCCGAAAAAGCCCCGAGCGGGCTGAAAAGGAGGTCAAAACGCTGACGGATCGATACCGGACAGACCGGGTGATCCTGACCGACTCCATTCTGGATGCACGTTTTTTTAAAACCCTGCTTCCGGCCCTTGCAGAATGGGGAGGACTTGAGGAATTGTTTCTGGAGGTAAGAGCGAATTTAACCCGGGAGCAGATCCGGTTGCTCAGATTCGCCGGCGTGACCCATTTCCAGCCGGGGATCGAAAGCCTCGACACCGAAATGCTGGCGTATATGGGAAAAGGGACCCGCCTTTTGCAAAACGTCCAGCTTTTGAAATGGTCTAGGGAGTTCGGCATTTATCCGACCTGGAACCTTCTATTCGGATTTCCCGGAGAAAACCCTGAAGCCTACCGCAGGATGTCCCTGCTGATACCCTCTCTGATGCACCTTTGCCCTCCGATGGATCTTAGCCCGGTGCTTCTGGTCCGTTTCAGCCCTCTTTATGAAAACAGCGCCCGGTGGGCTTTGCGCAACCTCAGGGCCCACCCGGGTTACCGCTCGGTATATCCGTTCGAAGCGGATGACCTGGATGCGCTGGCCTATTTTTTCGAGGCCGAATATGAGGGAAAAGAAAATCGATATGCCTTTATCGGCCCGTTGAAACAGCAGGTGGATTTCTGGAAGCACTCCTGGTCTCAAAATACCCCCCCACAGCTCTCCTTTGAGCAATTGACAAGGGAAAAGATTTTAATCCACGACACCCGGCCGTTTCAGAAAAAGCAGCGTGCAGAACTGGAAGGAGACCTCGCCCTGGCGTATCTGGCCTGCGACGACATGCAGTCTTTTGAATCCCTGGTTGAGGGTATTCGCCGTCTTCAGGGGGACCGTTTTTGCGGGGATCTCGAATTGCGCCGGCGTCTTGATGATCTGGTGGCCCGCCGCCTCATGATCCGGGAAGAGGACACCTATCTCAGCCTTGCCACAAGGCCGGTGCAGAGGATGGGAATCTCCGAGGAATGGTAGGCGGATACGGACGGGTCAAACAGAGTTAAGCAAATGCCGT
>JAHJQP010000175.1 GCA_018819165.1 Pseudomonadota bacterium | reverse complement strand
TGCCGCTTTCGGCAAAAAACTCTCTACTGCGTTGTCGGCGGTCTTTTTCTGGATGAACTCCATCTTCAATCTCCTTTCTGATGCCTGTTGTCCGCGACCCATCCGGTCATCAGTCCAACTGTGATAATAACTGATCAAAACTTCTTCTTCCGATAATCCTTCCGCTCCACGAGAGAGATAGCGCCGGTGGGGCAGACCTCCGCACAGATGGGATAGCCCATACTCCTGCAGCGGTCGCACTTGATCGCCACCTTCAGGGAAGACGACGGGTTGATGATTCCGAAGGGACACACCATGACGCACATCCAGCAGGCGATGCAGGTCGGCTCGTTGACGTAAATGAGCCCCGTTTCCGGATCGCGGCGCATGGTTCCGTTGGGACACGCATCGAGGCAGGGGGCGCTCTCGCAATGTCGGCACTGCAGAGCGAACGGCTTGCCCTCCACATATACTCTGGACACCGGCTGAGGCTCCTCATTGATGGCCCTGGCCAGCTCCTTGGATGTGGAGGCGATTTCCGTTCCGCACCAGAGCTCGCACTGATGGCATCCCGTACACTTTTCTTTGTCCACCATTAATACTTTCACGTTTTCCTCCTCACTTGAAACAGGTGCGCTTCATCTTGAAACAGCTCAAAGAATTACAGTCCGGTATCCATCAGTTCCTTGTATTCCGGTTCGGAAAACTGGTCGGCATTCCTCCTGAGGATCGGGAGCAGATCCATGAAACTCAGGCGGTCGCTCATGAGCATCGGGATGGAATCGGCGACGTAAACCTGTTTCCGAAGCAGAATCGACATCAGGCCGGCCTTCTGGGTCTGACCGACCAGGATTGCCCCGACGATCTTCCCATTCTTAAGGATGAGCTTCTTGTAGCTGTCCTTTGTCCTCACCCGGATCTCCCGGAATTCGTCCTCATCCGATTGGATGGCGCAGGCGTCAGAATGGGTTACGCCCATCGAGATGGCGGGAATGCCGATGAAATTACCAATGGAGTTTCTCCGGTAAGACCCGGGATAGAGAGTCTTCTGACCGGCCATGTTGAGACCGGCTATGTTCCCCTGCTCGAAGGCGCAGGGCCAGATGGCGTTGAGGAAATAGGTGTTCCGCGCAATATCGTAGGTTTCCGCGACGTCGCCGGCGGCGTAGATATCCTGGGCGCTGGTCATCAGGCAGTCATCGACGCGGATCCCTTTCATGTCGCCGAGCGTGAGACCCGCCTGGAGGGCCAACTCTGAGGCCGGACGAACTCCCACCGACAGCACAACCATGTCGCAGGGAAGTTCGCGGGTATCGGTCACGACGCTCCGGACATGCTTACCTCCTGTGAACTTCAAGGCCTTTTCGCCCGTTATCACCTCGATCCCGAGATCCTCGATCCGCTGCTGCACGATCGCGGCAGCCTCGGCATCGAAGACGGTGGGCATGACCTGCCCGAGCTGTTCCAGCAGGGTGGCCTTGATCCCCCGCCTCGTCAGGCTGATACAGGCCTCGACGCCGATGCTGCCGGCGCCGATGACCACGGCCCGCTTCCCTTTCATGTTGAGGATCTTCTCCGCGTCGGCCATGGTCTTCAAGGTGGAGATCCCCTCCTTGTCGATCCCCGGGATGGGCGGCACGATCGCCTTGCCGCCCGTGGCGAGCAGAAGCTTGTCAAAGGCATATTCTTTCCCGTCGGCCGCCTTGATGGTCTTGTCCTTCGGATTTACATACGTGACCTTCACCCCCATGTGGGGCGTCACCATTTTCTCGTCGAAAAAGTCCGACGTTCGGAAATTGAGCAGCGGCTTGGAAAGCTCCTCCGCAACGTAGTACGGCAGGAGGACTCTCGAAAAGAGGGGGGTTTCTTCATCGCTGAACAGGTCGATCCGGGATTCGTGATCCAGGGACCGGATGGACTCAACGGCACTGATTGCTGCGGCGCTCCCTCCTACAATGATGTATCGCATCTTATTCTCCTTCCTTCATTGACGAACCCGCAAAAAGTCGATTTTTCTCTGTTTAGTCATTCCGTGCTTGACACGGAATCCAGTTGTTTCAGGCAGTTCTGGACTCCTGCTTTCGCAGGAGTGACGGCTTGGGGACTTTTTTACGAAGCCGTCTTCATTTGCTCTCAGTACAGGCTGTGGAGCGTGTAGAGGGGGAGCAGCTCCTTGAACAACTGTTTTCCCCGGGTCACGTTGTAGTTTCCGCAGGAACAGCATTCCGCCATTTCAATGCAGCAATCCTCGATCGTTCTCCGCCCCCGTTTCACGTCCCTGACCATCTTGCGGACCAGATCTGAGGCGATCATCCCGTGACCGCACATGGTGAGCGTCTGGAGGATCTCGAAATCGGGCAGCCGTTCGGTGTTTCCCCAGGTGCCGAGGGAATATTCGAGAGAGTGGATCCGACCCATCCCCGCCTCCGTCATGCACTGCTGAACGACATCGGGCAGCCCTGAGATGATGACGGAGATGCCGGGCCTGTCCTCGTTGAGTTCCTTCAGAAGGGAAACGATCTTCTCCCGGTTGTCGAAAGTGCACTGAACGATCGTCCCGTCGGTGACGCGACTCAGGATGTCGTCCATCGTTGTGTTGTAGATGTTGCCCGTTTTCATATCGCCCAGGTTGATCGGACCGTGCTTGTAGCAGATACTAAGAAATTTCCTTGTCTTGGGCGCGGATCCCTTCTTGTTGACGCCGGTCGCCGGGCAGCCCAGGACGACAAAATCCTCGCTCAAGCTCTCCCGGGTGCCTCTGCGGTGCAGACTGTGGGTCATGACTTTCCTCCTTTACTGTTCATCATCGTAGAATTTGTAGTGCGGTTCGCCCAATCCCATGTTGTTTTTGCTGTTGATGGAATACCACATGCCCATCTCCTTCAAGACGGGAACGATGGGAACCTCTCCCACCGGCGGGACCTTTGTGATCACTTCCACGGTGAAGACCGTATCGAGCGTTTTAGCCACATCCTGGAGGACCCTGAGGACCTCGGGCAGTTTTTCCAGTTTGCACTTCCCCTCGATGATGGCCGAGATCGCCTTTTCCCCGAGGACATCGTCGCGGAGCTTACCGGTGGTCTTGTCGGACATGAAATGGGTCACGGGATTTTCCGCCGCCAACTGATAACCGAAGTCGGCTTTCATCAGGGCCATGGCCACGGTCTCGACGTCCCTAAAGTAGGCGCCTACGCCGGGGCGCCCCAGTTCGATGCCGACGCCCACCTCGCCGGGGAGGAAGGTCCCCTTGACGTCGTTCGTCTTCATCTCCTCCGTTCCACGACCGGGCGTCTGCGACCCCATGAACTCGATCATGGGATTGCTCAGAACACCGCGGACCTCGCGGGGCCAGGGCTCTTCCGGCTGGACGAGGGCGTTCACCGGACAGATCTTCGCCCGCAGGCACATGCCGCAATCGGTGCAGGCCTCCTGGTCGATCTCGATATAGACCCTGCCGGGGATCTCGTCGTGCCGTTCGTAGGTCTGAATTCTTCCCATGGGGCAATAGGGGAAACATCTCTTGCATGCTATGCACTTATCCTTGTCTGCTTTCATACAACCTCCTCACATTTGCCTCTTGCTGCTCTCCTGGATCTTCCGTCGCCATTCGACCGGGTTCTCCGCCCGCAGAGAAACAAGGGAGGCCCCTACCTTGCCTCGATGTTGGTCTGGAGCGCGTCATCCTTGGCCTCCCGGATGTGAGCCCGCATCACCCGTTCGCAGAGGTCCGGGTCCTTGAGTTTCAGGGCCAGAAGGATCTGCCGGTGGCCGTCGATGGTTCTTTTCGCCGCACCGAGGTATTG
>JAHJQP010000174.1 GCA_018819165.1 Pseudomonadota bacterium | reverse complement strand
TCCTTGTTGACGAAGTTCCGGAGGAAGGTTTTCAGGGGGACGAAGAGCTGGTTGTCCTGGTCGTTACCCGCGATGTCCGCCCCCTTCTCCGTCATGACCCCGATGATCTGGCAGGGGACCCGCCAGATGAGGATCGTCTTCCCGACGGGGTTCTCCTCGCCGAAGAGTTTTTCCACCGTCGTGCGGCCGATGAGGGCCACCTTGCGCTGGAGTCGGTCGTCTTCCTCCGTGATGGGGCTGCCCTCCGCGATCTCGAAATTCCGGACCTCGCTGAAATCGGGCGTGACGCCGTTCACCGCGATTGCCTTGAGAACCGTGCTTCCCCGCCGGACCGGAAAGGCCTTGAACCCGGACGGGGAGACCCGCGCGGCGGCCGGGAGGGAGTTTGCGATGGCCTCGGCGTCGGCCAGCGTCAGGTTCGTTGCCCGGCTGATCAGGGGGGTGTTCGGACCGTGCCGCCGGATCTGGCCGCTCACGACGATGATGAGGTTGTTGCCGAGGTTCGCGATCTCCTGCTCCGTCTTCAGCGCGAGGGAATCGGAGAGATTTCCGACGACGACGAGCGATAAGGTCCCGAAGAAGACGCCGAGGGTGGCGAGCGCGGTCCGGAGCTTGAAGTTCCCGAGGGAGCCAAACGCGATCTTCAGGTTCAGAAGGGTCCGTTTCATGTCAGCTCCGGATCGCTTCGATGGGTTCGAGGTTGGCCGCGCGGGAGGCCGGCTGGAGGCCGAAGACGATCCCGACGAGCCAGGAGAGGAAAAGCCCGATGGCGAACGCCTTCCAGGAGAAATGGATCGGGAATGCCTCGACGTATTGCAGCAGCGCGGAGGCGGCGATCCCCAGGAGGAATCCGCAGAGGCCGCCGGCTGTCGTGAGGAGAAGCGCTTCGCCCATGAACTGGAAGAGGATGTCCTGTCGTTTCGCCCCGACGGAGCGCCGGATGCCGATCTCCCCCGTCCGCTCCCGGACGGAGAGGTGGAAGAGATTCGCCAGGACGAAGCCCGCAACGATGAGCGAAATGATTCCCACGATTCCCACGAAGGCGACAAGCGACCCCGTCAGGGCGACCAGAAACTTGATGATGTCCTTCGAGGAAAAGATCTGAAAGTCGTTCGACTCCCCGTCGGGGATCCGGTGCTGCGCCCGGAGGAAGGTCTTGAGCTCCTCGACGCGGCGGTCCAGGTTCTCCTGGTCCTCGAAGCGGACCCGCAGGACCGCCACGTATTTCGCCTCGTTCTGCAGCTTCTTCATGACGGTCGTGATGGGCATGACCACCCGGTTATCCATGTTACCGCCTCCCACCGCAGAGCCCCGCTCCAGGAGCACCCCCACGACCTGTACGGGGATCCGCCGGACCTGGATGAATTTCCCCACGGGGTTCTCCTCGCCGAAGAGTTCGCGCATCGTCTCGTTGCCGATCAGGGCGACATTCGCTGACCGCTTGAGGTCCTCCTCCGTGAAATCGGATCCCTCCACCACGGGCCAGGTCCAAGCGAGGCTGTAGCCGCTCGTCGAGCCGACCACCGGGGCCTGGTAGCGGTTCCCCCGGTAGGAAACGATCACGTCCCGGACGTTGCTCATCGGGACGACCATGTAGGCCGTCCCGAAGGCGGAACGGATCGCCTCGGCGTCCGTCAGCGTAAGGGTCTTCTCCCGCCGGGCGATCCCACGCGACTCCTCGGCGCCGCCGACGATGAGAACGGAGTCGGGGCCGAAGACGGCCACGATGTCGAAGGCCTTCTGATAGGCGCCTTCCGTGGCGGCGACGATGATCGTGATTGCCGAGATCCCGATCGCGATGCTGAGGATGCAGAAGAAGCTCCGGAGCTTCAGCGCCAGGACCGCCCCGAGGGACTGGGAAAAGATGTTAATCAGCCTGTTCATCGACGATGACCCCGTCTCTGATCCGGATGATCCGCTTTGCACAGGCGGCGATCGCCGGGTCGTGCGTGACCACGATCACGGTCTTGCCCCGTTCGTTCATTTTCGCGAGGAGATTCATGATCTCC
Organism: Pseudomonadota bacterium; assembly: GCA_018819165.1. Lineage (GTDB taxonomy): Bacteria > Desulfobacterota > Syntrophia > Syntrophales > UBA5619 > JAKAFS01. The sequence continues at coordinate 9,493 of JAHJQP010000174.1, read as the reverse complement.
GCGGCCGTCTTGCTGTCCAACTGGCCGGTCGGTTCGTCGGCGAGGAGGAGTTCCGGATCGTTCATCAGCGCCCGGCAGATGGCAACCCGCTGCTGCTCGCCCCCGGAGAGGCGGTTCGGCCGGAAGCGTATCCGCGCCTCCAGGCCAATCAGGCGGAGGAGCTCCACGGCCCGTTCTTCGGCATGGTCCATCGCGTTTTCCCGGTAGAGCGTGGGCAAAAGTACGTTCTCCAGGACCGTCGCGTAGGGGAGCAGATAGAAGCTCTGGAAGACGAAGCCAATGTGCGCGTTTCGCAGCTCAGAGAGATCGTCGTCCTGAAGCCCCAGGACCTCCCGGCCGGCGAGGAGATAGCGTCCCGAGGTGGGGACGTCGAGGCAGCCGATCAGGTTCATGAGCGTCGATTTTCCGGAACCGGAGGTCCCCATGATTGCGGCGAACTCACCCGGGGCGACGGCGAGGTCGACCCCCTTGAGGACCTCCACGGCGTCGTCTCCCATCCGGAAGGTCTTCCGGACATCTTCCATCAGGCACAGGGGGGTCATGGCCGTTTCCCGTTCGAGCTCTTTTTCGCCTCGACCTCCGGGGCGGTGGGCAGGACCAGCTTCGTAGCGAGCTCCGTCCCCTCCGTGACGCCGGAGAGGATCTCCGTCCGGTCCTCGCCGCGGATGCCGAGTTTCAGCTCCGCTTTCTCCACCTTTTCCGGTCCCTTCACCACCCGGTAGGCGATCTGGCGGCCCTTCTCGAATTTGATCGCCGCGTTCGGGACGGTCAGGACGCCGGTCTTTTCCGTCGTGACGATCTTCACGTGGGTCGTCATCTCCGGCCGGAGGAAGCGGGCTTCATTCGGGGTGACCTCCACGGTGGAGAGGTAGTAGACGATGTTCTCCTTGACGACCGGCTGGGGGTTGATCTTCTCGATCGTGCCGGAGAAGGTCCGCTCGGGGTAGGTGTCCACCGTGTATTCGACCTTCTGGTCCGTTTTCGCCCGGCCGATGTCCGTCTCGTCGATGTAGATCCACATCTCCAGGCGCGTCGGGTCGAGGACCGTGACGAGGTTAGCCACCTGGAGACCGGCGACGATCGTCTCGCCCTCCTGCGCGGTCACGTCGGAGATGATGCCGGTGATGGGCGAGTAGATCCGGGTGTAGGTGAGGCGGATCTCCTGCTGCTCCAACTGCGCCCGGGTTTCCCGGATGGTTGCGGCGGTGATCTTCTCTTGCGTCGCAAACTCGTCCTTCAGGCGCTTCAGGGTCGCCTCCGCCGCCTGGAACTGGCTTTCCGCCTTTTCGAGCGCGTCCTTCGTCGTGTACTCCTTCTGAATCAGAGCCTTTTCCCGCGCAAAGGCGAGGCGGGCGTAGGTGAAGTTCGCCTCCGCCTCCCGGATCTTCTCGGGGTAGGTCAGTTTGATCTGTGCGAGCGTGTTCTCCACGACCTGGAGGGCGGCCTTCTGCTGGTCGATGTTCTTCACCGTCTCCCGGTCGTCGATCCGGGCGATGAGTTGTCCGGCCTGCACGCGGTCGCCGACTTTGACGTGCATTTTATCGACCCTTCCCGTCGCCCGGGCGCCGATCTTCACGACCGCCCCGACCTGGGATTTAATGATGCCGGTCTCGACGAGGACGCTCCGGATGTCCCCCCGCTCAACCCGCCCCGTTTCCAGGACGCGGATCTCCGATTTCTTGAAGAACTTCTTGTAGACGAACGTTCCGCCCACGATAAGGGCGACGATGAGGAGTGCGATCAGGATTATTTTTTTCTTCACGTGTTTCTCCTTAAATAATCTCTCCGGGTCATATTCCCCGAAGCTTGCTTCGTTCCTTGCCGTTTTGGATACCCCGTAGCTTGCTGCGGGGTAGTTCATTAGTGAGGAAAGTAGGGACAGCTCCCGATTTTTCTCAGAAAAATCGGGAGCTGTCCCTACTTTCCAATACCGGCGACGCGTTCCAGGAGCGCCTTTGCGAGGACGGCGTTCATCCGGGCGGAGATGAACTGCTCCCGCGCAACGGCCAGCAGGCTCTCCGCCTGGACGAGGGACAGGATGTCCCCCTTTCCGACCTTGTATTCCCCGAAGGCCTGTTCGTAGTTCTGCTCCGACTGTCGGAGCTGCTCGGCAGCGACGGTCTCGTTCCGGACGGCGGTGATGTAATCCTCGTACCCATTCCGGCAGTCCAGGAGGAGCTGGCGCTTGAGCTCCCGGATGTTCTCCTCGGAGACGGCCATCTCGATCCGGGCGGACTTCGCCCGGTAGAATTTCCCCAGCTCGAAGATGTTCCAGGAGGCGGCGACGCCGGCGCTCCTGTCCTCGAGGGCGCTCCCGCTGAGGGTTCCTGCATCGCTCCGGCTGTAGGAGAGGTTCGCGGAGACGATCGGATAGAAATCGCCCAGGGCGAGCGACCGGCTGCTTTCAGCCTTCTTCAAGGCGATCTCCGCCTGAACGATCTCCGGCCGCCGCAGGACGGCCTCGGAAAGGGCCTTGAGATCGGGGGCGGCGCCGCCCGCCTCGAGTCGCCCTTCGGCCTTCTCCGCGGTTTCTTCCGGCCTGCCGATCAGGGAGAAGAGCTCGGCCAGGGCCTTCCGGAGGTTTCCCTCGGCCTGGACGACGTTGTAGCGGGCCTGTTCGAGCCGGACCGAGGCCTGGAGAACTTCCGAGAGCCGCGCCGCGCCGAGGGAGCGCCTCCCCTCGGCGACCTCGTGGTCCTTCCCTGCGTCCTCCAATTGAACTTTCCGCTGCTCAAGAATCTCGCGGCCGGCAAGGGCGGTGTAGAAGGCGATCTTCACCCGGTAGTCCAGCTCCATGAGGCTCTTCCTAAGCTCCTCGCGCTCCGTTTCGAGGTTGAACCCGGCGATGTCGCGCGACGCGCCGCGCTTGCCGTCGAAGAGGCGGTAGGAGAGGGTGACGTCATAGCCGGTCGCGGAATAATCGGCACGGTCCCCGTCATGGCGGTCCCGCGCCGCAGAGGCGTCGAGGCTGGGGAGATAGGATCCGAGCGAGGCGCCGTAAAGGGCGTCCGCCGATTCGACCTTCTTTTTCGCCGCTTGGTAGGAGGGGAGTTTCTCCCGGGCCTGGACGAGCGCCTCCTCGAGCGTCAGGGCCGACGCCGCGCCGACTAAGGCCGGGAACACTGTCAGGATGAAACCGATGAGGACCGCTCTTCTGATCATGACCTTCTCCCCGTGCTGATAGAATCCGTTCGCCAATCTCTGATCAGCTATTCAGATATTGGAATATAAATTCATTTTACGAATTGCGGTTCACAATGCATGCAAAATGAATTATTGTCAAGAAAAATTCCCCGTCGGAATTCTATCATGAGTCCATGGGGAGGTGGAAGGGAATGATCATGCCGGAGGTGAAAAAAAAGGGCGCGGGCCCGAAGGCCCGCGCCCCTGTTCGGGGTTTCAAAGGGAGGTTACCGGACCGTTCCCGCCGCGGTACCGGTGAAGGTTCCGCCGCTGGTTCCCGGTGTGATGGCACCCGCCGCGCCGCCGCGCATCTCGGTGATCGGGATCGTCGAGGAGGCCCTCGCCGGCAGTGTTCTCGCCGTGTCGGTGGCGCTCCGTGTCAGCGTCCCGCCCGTATCACCCGCACCCGCGTCCTTGTAGATGTTGGCGCCCCAGTTGTTGTGGCTCGTGTCCCACTGCTTCACCTCGAAGGTGTGCTGGGCGGGAAAATTGTCTCGCTAATGGGCCAGACTGCATTTGCACCGGAATCTTCGGGGCGAATACCGCCTCGGGCAATTTTCCCTGAAGCCGCTCCGGGTTGTACGCCCTGTCGATTTTTACGAGAGGATCTTGTCTAAAGAAGTTTCTTATTGTAAAGTGCCCCCATAAACCTGCTAAGGTACAGGGAGGAGCAAGATGAGTGAACAGAAGTCTTTAGACGAAAGGTGCATCAACACGATTCGTTTCCTGGCGGCGGACGCCATCGAAAAGGCCAAATCCGGCCATCCCGGCATGCCGATGGGGGCGGCGGCCGCGGCCTATATCCTCTGGACGCGGCACCTGAAGCACAACCCGGCCGATCCGCTGTGGGCCGACCGGGACCGTTTCGTCCTGTCGGCCGGACATGGCTCGATGCTCCTGTACACCCTCCTTTACCTGACCGGCTATGACATCTCCCTCGAAGATCTCGGCGCCTTCCGGCAGTGGGGGAGCAAGACACCCGGCCATCCGGAGCGGCAGCATCCGCCGGGGACGGAGATGACCACCGGTCCCCTCGGCCAGGGGCTTGCTGCGGCGGTGGGGATGGCGATCGCAGAGGCCCACCTGGCGGCGCGGTTTAACCACCCCGATCACCGGATCGTGGATCATTTCACCTACGCCTTTGCGAGCGACGGCGATCTCATGGAAGGGGTCTCCTGCGAGGCCTGCGCCCTGGCGGGCCATCTCGGCCTGGGGAAGCTGATTGTCCTGTACGACGACAACAGGGTTTCCCTGGCGGGGTCCACCACAATGTGTTTCTCAGAGGATGTCGAAAAACGGTTTGATGCCTGCGGCTGGCAGGTGATCCCCGTCACGGACGGGAACGATGTGGCGGCGGTCGATGCGGCCATAGCTGCGGCGAAGGCCGAAACATTGCGACCGTCACTCATCCGCCTCCGGACGACAATCGGTTTCGGCGCCCCCGGGAAGCAGAACTCCAGCGCGGCGCACGGCGCCCCCCTCGGAACGGAAGAGCTCCGGGCAGCCAAGGTGAATCTCGGCTGGCCTCTCGATCCCCCCTTCTTCGTCCCGGAGGAGGCCCTCCGCTTCTACCGCGGGGCCGCGGCTGAAAGTGCGAAGCGACAGGAAGTCTGGAACGAGACCTTCCGGCATTATGCCGTCGATCATCCCGGGGCGGCCGCCGAATTCGAGCGGGTCATGAGGGGCGAACTCCCTGCGAGTTGGGAGAATGCACTTCCCGTCTTCGGGCCGGGCACGAAGGATGTGGCGACGCGCAAGACGTCGGAGGCCGTCCTGCAGGCCCTCGCCCCGGTGATCCCGGAGCTGATGGGGGGATCGGCCGATCTGAACCCCTCCACCTTCACCTGGCTCAAGGGACAGGGAGATTTTCAGAAACCGGGCGATCCGCCCGCCTGCCGGGAAGGGGCCCTCGGCGGGGAGTGGGGCTACAGCGGCCGGAACATCCACTTCGGCGTCCGGGAGCACGCGATGGCGGCGATCGCCGGCGGGATGGCGCTCCACGGGGGGATCATCCCCTTCACCGGGACCTTCTTCACCTTTGCCGACTACATGCGGCCGTCGATCCGCCTGGCCGCCCTGATGGGCCTCCGGGTGATCTACGTCTTTACCCACGACAGCATCGGCGTCGGCGAGGACGGTCCCACCCACCAGCCCGTCGAACACCTGATGAGCCTGCGGGCGATTCCCAATCTCGCGGTCATCCGGCCGGCCGACGCCAACGAGACGGCGGAGGCCTGGCGGACCGCCGTCGAGAGGACGGACGGCCCCACGGCCCTCATCTTCACGCGGCAGAACTTGCCCGTCCTGGACCGGAGTGCATTCGGTCCGGCCGCGGGTCTACGGAAGGGCGGCTATATCCTCTGGGAGTCGGCGGCCGGTGATCCGGAGGTGCTCCTGATCGGGACGGGATCGGAGGTCCAGATCGCCCTCGAGGCGGGGAGGCGGCTCGCCGCTGAGGGGATAAGGGTCCGCGTCGTTTCGCTGCCGAGCTGGGAGCTTTTCGACCGGGCGCCGCAGGACTGGCGCGATCAGGTTTTCCCTCCCGCTGTCCGGGCAAGGGTCGCGGTCGAAGCGGGGGTCAGCTTAGGCTGGGAGCATTACGTGGGGTTGGAGGGGGCCGTCGTGGGGATCGACCGTTTCGGCGCCAGCGCCCCGTACCAGGTCCTCTACGAGAAATTCGGGATTACCGCCGAAGCGGTTGCCGCCGAGGCGCGCCGGCTTCTCGGCAGGTAAGGCCGGTTTCTGAAAAATGATGGGGCAGGATTCGATTGTTCCGGGACGCGGTCTTCGGGAGACCCGCTGGAACCGGATGAAAACGGGGGGATGAACGATGAAGATAAGCAGCGTCAAACAGATGAGGGCGATGGATCGTCAGGCCGGCAAAAAACTGGGGGTCTCGGAGGAGATCCTCATGGAAAACGCCGGGCAGGCGTCGTTCCAGGTTCTCTCCCGGGAGTGCGGGAGGGCCGGGCGGCGGTACGTTATTTTCTGCGGTAATGGGAACAACGGCGGCGACGGCCTGGTCGTGGCGCGGCACATCCTCTCCGGAGGCGGGATCCCTCTGGTCTTCCTCGTCGGGGACCCCGCGCGTTTCCGAGGGGCGGCCAAGACCAACATGGAGATCATCGAAAAGCTTCCAGTGGAGGTCGTGCGTGTAAAGAATGTCGCAGCGCTCCGGTCGACGGTCCTCCACAGCGACGGGATCGTCGATGCCCTGTTCGGAACGGGCCTCGATCGCAAGGTGAGCGGCATTTACCAAGAGGCGATCGAACTGATCAACGCAAGCGGAAGGCCGGTCCTCAGCCTGGACATCCCCTCCGGCGTCAACGGCGAAACGGGGCAAGTGATGGGGACGGCGGTCCGGGCGGACCACACCGTCGCCTTCGGCCTCCCCAAGATCGGGAACATGCTCTACCCCGGCTGCGGCCTCTGCGGCAGACTCCATGTCTGCCATCTCTCCTTCCCGCCGACCCTTTATGACGATGACGCGATCATGGTCGAGACCAACGGCTTCATTCCGCTTCCACCGCGGGAGCGGACGGCCCACAAGGGAAAGATGGGGGACGTTCTGTTCATCGCCGGCGCCGCGGGCTATTTCGGCGCTCCTTACTTCGCTGCCATGTCGTTTCTGAAGGCGGGCGGGGGGTATTCCCGTCTCGCCGCCCCCTGGTCGATGACCCCCTTCCTCGCGACGCGGGGGAGCGAGATCGTCTTCGTCCCCCAGGCGGAAACCACGGAGGGAAGCCTCTCTTTGAAGAATAAAGAAGCCCTCCTGGCGCTGGCCGGACAGGTGGATATGGTGGTCATCGGCCCCGGTCTCTCCCTCGCGGACGAAACGCAGGGGCTCATCAGGGAACTGGCCGCCGAGATCGAAAAGCCGCTTCTGATCGACGGCGACGGGATCACCGCCCTCGCCGGCGAACCGCAACTTATCCGGAACCGCCGTGCGCCGACGGTCCTGACCCCCCATCCGGGGGAGATGTCGCGCATCACAGGGAAGCCTGTTTCCGTGATCGAAAGGAAGCGGATTGAGATCCTTCAGGAGACAGCCGCGGATCTGCATGCATTTATTGTCCTGAAGGGCGCCCGTTCCCTGATCGGGACCCCGGAGCGGCGGGTCTTCATCAACCTGAGCGGCAATCCGGGGATGGCGACGGCGGGAGCGGGGGATGTCCTGACCGGAACCATCGCTGCCATGTCCGGCCTCGGGCTGCCCCTTGAGGAAGCGGTGCGCAAAGGGGTCTTCATCCATGGGTTCTCCGGGGACTTGGCCGCGGCGGACAAGGGCGAGGATGGGATCACCGCCCAGGATATTCTCAATTACCTCCCCTATGCGCTGAAGCAGGACCGGGAAGGCCTCGAGGAGGCTCTTGCGGAGCGTTACGAAGGCCCGGCGATTGTCTGACCCCGGCGCCGGGTCGGGCGGGAGATACGCAACAAATAGAGAGGTTCACTGCGATTATCGAATAGCACCTACGAGTCCTTAGAATGGTTCTCCGGCATTTCGGACCTTAAAGCACCCCCGGGGCTTGGGTTGCTTATTTCGTTTTTTTATTTTCTGTTCGAGGATACTGATGCGGATCCTACTGGTCGAAGATGACGTCAAGATCGCCTCTTTCATCGTCAAGGGGTTGAGATCGGCGGGTTATGCCGTGGACCATGCCCCGGACGGCGAGGAAGGTCTAAGCCTTGCCCTGACGGAACCTTACGATGCGGCCATCATCGATCTCATGCTGCCCCGGAGAAACGGCTTGGCGTTGATCAGAGAGATGCGCGCCGAAAAGGTGAACACCCCCGTTCTGATTCTGAGCGCAAAAGGTTCGGTGGACGACCGGGTGAGGGGGCTGGAGACCGGGGGAGACGATTATCTTACGAAACCCTTTGCCTTCTCAGAACTTCTGGCCCGTGTGCAGGCCCTGATCCGCAGGGCGGGCGGCATTTCCGATCCTTCCCGGTTGAACGTCGGGGACCTGTCCGTCAATCTCCTCACCCGGGAGGTCACACGGGGGGGAAAACGCATCGACCTGCAACCCCGGGAGTTTTCGCTGCTCGAATACCTGATGCGCAACGCGGGAAGGATCGTTTCCAAGACGATGATCATGGAACACGTGTGGGACTACCATTTCGATCCCCAGACCAACGTGGTGGAGGCCAGAATCAGCAGGTTGCGAGACAAGATCGACAGAGACGCCGATCAAAAACTGATCCATACCGTTCGGGGAGCGGGATATGTCCTTAAAGAAACCCGGTCGCTTCCGGAATAGCCTCACCTTCCGCCTGACCCTGTGGTACGCCGGCATCTTCGCGGTGTCCTCCTTTGTCGCTTTCTTCCTGTTTTACACGCTCATCACCTCCGTCATCCAGGAAAAAACGGATCAGGATCTGTTGAATCAGGCGGGGCAGTTTTCGGCGGTTTTGAGGGAGCGCGGGATCGGAGCGGTCGAAAACTTCGCCCTCTTTGAAGCCCAGGCGGCCGGGGAGAAAAAGGTCTTTTTCCGCCTTCTCTACCCGACCGGCCAGGCCTTTTCCTCGTCCAACATGGCCTACTGGGAGGATATCGCCATCCGCAAAGAAGCGATCAGGCAACTGCTCGGCGGCGGCGCCGGACGGGTGATCGAAACGGTCATCCTGACTACCCGCAAGGATCAGGTGCGCATCCTCTACGCCATGATCGGCCCCGGCGTCATCCTTCAGGTCGGCCAGTCCATGGAAAACTACACGAGGATCATTGACGCCTTCCGGGGTGTTTTTCTCGTCACGATGGCCCTGCTCATCGGCTTGGCGACGGGGGTCGGCTGGTTCATGGCCCGCCGTGCGGTTTCGGGCGTCGAGGCGATCACCAGAACCGCGCAGGGCATCTCCGGGGGTACCCTCGAAAAGAGGGTCCCCGTGAAGGACCGGGGCGACGAGATCGATCAACTGGCGATGACCTTCAATCAGATGCTGGACCGCATCCAGTCGCTGGTCGCCGAGATCCGGCAGATGGGAGACGACATCGCCCATGACCTGAAGAGCCCGCTCACCCGGATCCGGGGCATGGCGGAGATCGCGCTGACCACGGGCAAATCCCCGGCCGAGTATGAAGCGATGGCGGCAAGCGCCATCGAGGAGTGCGACCGTCTCCTGGAGATCATCAACACCATGTTGATGATCTCCAAGACAGAGGCAGGCGTGGAGAAACCCTCCCGCGAAAAGATCGATCTGGCGGATCTTGTCCGGGAGGCCTGCGAACTTTTCGGGACGACGGCCGAAGACAGGGGCTTGACCCTGTCCTGCAATGTTCCGGAGAGATGCGTCATCGCGGGAGACG
>JAHJQP010000173.1 GCA_018819165.1 Pseudomonadota bacterium | reverse complement strand
GGAAATCTCCGTCTCGGGGGTCCTGGACGATAGGGTCCGCAGGACAATCCCCTTCTCCCGGATGATCCGGAGGAAGGAAAGATATAGCTCCGTGTCGGATGTTTCCCCGTTAATCCACGCCTCGCGCACGTGAAAATTTTCAAGAATGAACAAGAGCCCCTGCAAGTGATCCCGATCGGGGTGCGTCAGGACCACCGTATCGATCCGGGTGATCCGTTCATGCCAGAGGTACGGGGCCAGGACATACTTGCCGACATCGAAGGTGTCATCGTAGAATCCGCCGCCATCTACGAGCATCCGCTTCCCGCCGGGGAAACGGATCAGAACGGCGCTCCCCTGGCCGACATCCACGGCGGTCAGGGTGAGTCTTCCCCGCTGTAGTCCCTGCCGATAAAAGTGGATTCCGTCGCTGATGAAAAAAAAGATCAGAAGCGCGGGAAGGACTTTCCCCAGGAGGAACATTTTTCGTGAGGGCGCTTTCTCTCCCCTGGCGCTCAACCGGTCAAGGAAGAAACCGGCCGAGATCAGCAGGAGATAGAAGGCCACGATTTCCGGAAGGGTGGGGGTGGGGACAAATACCGCCGCAAAGGACAGGGCCGCAAGCCGGTCTATGAAAAAAAGGGCGAGTCCGACGGGCAGTTCGGCAATCCGGATGATGAAAGCGGCCAGCGCCGCGGAGATCGGCACTGCAAGGATGATCAGCAGGCAAAGGGGAATCGTGAGGACGCCGAGCAGGGGAACGACGAGGAGGTTCGCCGCGAGGGTGATAAGTGAAAGCCGGTTGTAGTAGAGGAGGATCAAAGGCAGAGTGCCGAGCGTGGCGCTCAGGGAAACGAAGAAAAAGATCGCGACGCCACGGACGGCTTTCTTAATATGACGAAGAAACGGTTCCTTCAGCGAATTCGAGTGTCCGTCAGGAGGAATCGGAGGCAACAGGGCGACAAGTTTCGGCGTCAGGAAAAGAAGCGATGCCACGGCGATAAAGGAGAGCTGAAAGGAGACATCGAAAAGCGAATAGGGTGTGATGATCAGAATGAAAAAAGCGGCCAGGGCCAGGGTGTTGTAAAGATCGCCTTCACGGTTGAGGAGGATGGCGCACATGAAGGTCGTCACCATGATGGAGGCCCGGACGACCGAGATGCCCGCTCCGGCAATGAAAGTGTAAATGATGACGACGAGGATCGCAAAAAGCATCGAGATTTTGGCCATGTTCCATCTCAGGAGCAGATACTCCGTTTTCAGGCACAAGCGCGCCAGAAAGAGGGCAAATACCGCAACGATGCCGACATGGAACCCGGAGATGGCAATGATGTGGGTGGTGCCCGTCCGGTTGAACTTTTCCATGACCTCTCTCGGGATCTCCTTCTGGTCGCCGAGGATCAGCGCCTGAATGATCCTTCCCTCTGTTCCCGGCGCCGCTTGCATAATGGTCTCCCGGATCCAGTCACGGAAATGCTCGAGCCTCGTCCGGACTGGATTTCCCCTTTCCCGGCGCAGAACGATAAATCCCGAGGCGTCATTAATGTTTCCACGCACGAGAATACCGCGGAAAAGCAGATATCTTTCGTAATCGAAGCCGCCGGGATTGTTGAAATTGTGCGGCGCCCTGAGTCGGGTATGGAAACGGATGAAATCCCCGTAGTGGAGGGGGTAGGGCTCGCGGATTTTCAGGAGGACACGCCCCGAGACCGGTACATATTGCCCGTTGCGGATGATTCGGAAGGCCGAGACGACCAGCTCCGTCTTCTCAGGCGATACTTGAGGGTTCTCGCAGATCATCCCTTCTGCATGGATTTTTTCATCTCCCGCAAAATGGCGGATATGGTTTCCCGCGATGTGGGGATGAAGGTACAGATTCATGTCGAGGATGCCGAGAAGAAACAGGGAAATGAACAGGGAGGGGTAATAAAGCCGGTCCCATTTCCGGCCGCGCGACAGGAGGATCAGGAGCAGCCCCCCAACCAAGCCGATCTGAACTGGGAAGTCTTGAAGCGCGAAATTACTGGAGAACGCGATTCCCGCGATGAGCGCAATCAGTAGAGGGAGGAATGGTCTTGGCATTGCACGACCACCGTATCAGGTTTTTACGCAGGCCGGAAAATGAAAAGAGAGAGATGCATTTTACTGGAATCATAGAGAGAAATCGCCGGAATGTCAACAACAACTCTTCTGTCGGCGGAAACCTTGCGGAGAGGAGGTCGCGGGGTTATGTATTAGGAGATCATTCTTTTCCATCAACGATGTTGACTTTTCGCGGCACTGAAAGTAACTTGGGGGTTAATCCGGCAGGCAACCATTCTTTGATACCTGCCGCCCCCTGAGTCAGTGAGAAAAATGACCGATAAGTCCATGCTTCCGGAAAACACGACATCCCGCCTCCGCTTGCTGATGCTTGCGCGAGTGGCCATCGTAACCTTCCTTCTGGGGATTGCCGCGTTTATCGACATCAAGGGGATGGAGCCCTTTTCGGCGATCTCGGCAACCGCATTATTCAGGACGATCATTCTGACCTATATTCTCTTTATCCTCTACCTTCTCCTTTTGAAATATGTACGGAACCTTTCGTTGAATATCTACACTCAGAGTCTCTGCGATGTCCTTCTAATCACCGGCATGGTATATGCCACGGGCGGCATCCGCAGCATTTATTCGGCCTTTTATCCGCTCGTCATCATCTATTCGGTCCTCTTTCTCGGGAGAAGGGGAGGACTGGTCATCGCCTCCGCCGCCGCCATCTTATATGGTCTTTTTGCAAACCTGGAGTTCTACGGGGTGATTTATCCCCTCCATTCGATTCCCGTATATGACAAGCTTCTGGACACCGGCTATTTTATCACCAGGATCTCCACCCACGTCCTTTCCTTCTATCTGATTGCCTTTCTAACGAGCTTCGCCGTAGAAAAGGAGAAGCAGACCAGAACCCTTCTGGCCAGGAAGCAGAGCGACTTCGATCAACTCAATCTTCTGCACCGGAGCATCATCGAGTCGGTGGACACAGGCATCCTGACCGTCAATAAGGATGGGAAGATCAAGTCCCTCAACCGCGCGGCCGCCGAAATCACCGGTTTCTCTTTCAGTAAGGTCATAAACCAATATTTCTCCGATGTTTTCCCGGACTTTCCCGTCCTCAGGGGAAAACAGAACGCCGCTGAGTACAGACCGGTTGCGAAAACCCATTTCGAAACCCCATTTCACACTGGTGATGGCAGGAGCCTGCTCCTGAGTTGCTCCGTCTCTCCCCTCCGGGATCATGAAAACGTCGAGATCGGGAACATCGTTATCTTCCAGGATTTGACGGAAATCAGCGAAATGAGGGAATCCCTTGAAAAGAGCCGGAGGCTTGCCTTCATCGGCGAGGTGGCAGCCGGTCTTGCGCATGAGATCCGGAATCCGCTTTCCTCCATCAGCGGCTCGATTCAGATGCTCATGCAGGATCCTTCCCACAAGGACACCAATGAAAAACTGATGCAGATCATCCTCCGGGGGAAGGATCAGCTGGAAAACTTCCTGAAGGATTTTCTCCTTATGGCGAGACCCGCCCCCGGCATCCGTGAGGAAGTCGACGTCATCAGTACGATCAGGGAAGTAGTAGAGTCCCTTCGCTGCATTAAGGCTTGGCATGAATTTCTGGAAGTCGTCATGCGTCTGCCGGACACGCCGCTTTCCATCAATGCCAATAAGACAGAAATCAGACAGGTCATCTGGAATCTGGTTCTCAATGCGGTTCAGGCAATGCCTCAAGGAGGCGTTCTGACGATTAAAGCGCGTCCCGCAAAGATCAATGAAACAGAAGGCGTCGAAATCAGGATCATCGATACGGGCTGCGGCATCGACAGGCAGGATCTCACAAAGATCTTCGAACCTTTTTATACGACCCGGGAAACTGGGACAGGGCTGGGGTTGGCGGTGGTCAGCCGGCTCGTTGAAGGATACGAGGGGAAAATCGATGTTCAAAGCAAATCAGCGGAAGGAACCATCTGCCGGATATGGTTTCCCTGCCGGGTTAGCCCTGCGGAAACGGTTGCTGCTTAGAGGAAAGGAAGAAGAATCATGGCCAGGATCCTCGTGGTTGATGACGACCAGGGGATGAGGGAATTTCTAGAGATCATGCTGACCCGGGAGGGATACAGGGTCACCACCGTCGGCGATGGCGGAAAAGCCCTCAACCAGTGTCGAAAGGAAAAGATCGATTTGGTCATAACGGATCTCAGGATGCCTAAGATGGACGGGATCGGTTTCCTCCGGGAAATCAAGGATATTTCTCCCGAAACCATGGTCATTCTGATTACGGCCTATGCGTCCGGGGAAACGGCCCTAACAGCCATGAAGGAGGGGGCTTACGATTATATCGAAAAGGATTTCGCAATCGAAGATCTCAAGCGGATAATCCAAAACGCCCTGACCAAAAAAGGGGTGAAGCGGGACGAATCGCTATTTCTCAAAGAGGTGGGGGAGACGGTCCGTTTCGGGAACATGATCGGCAACAGTCGTGAGATGCTCAAGGTGTATGCGACCATCAAAAAGGTGGCGAATACTCCGGCCAATGTCCTGATCCTTGGCGAGAGCGGAACAGGCAAGGAGCTGGTGGCCAGGGCGATTCATGAAAACAGTTCTCGGAGAGAGAGACCTTTTTTGGTCATCAACTGCGGCGGTATTTCAGAGAATCTCCTGGAAAGCGAGCTTTTCGGTTACATCAAAGGGGCTTTCACCGGAGCCTATTCAGACAAGGCCGGACTTTTCAAGGCAGCTCGCGGGGGAACCGTTTTTTTGGATGAAATTGCAGAACTCCCTCCCCTTCTTCAGGTCAAGCTTCTTCGGGTTGTCCAAGAGAAGACCTTCCGTCGCGTCGGCGGAGCGAAAGATATCCAGGTCGACGTCCGCATCATCTCCGCAACAAATCAGAATCTGGCGGATAATGTAAAATCCGGATCGTTCAGGGAAGACCTCTATTACCGACTCAACGTCATCCCCATTCAACTGCCGCCCCTCCGGGAGCGCAAGGAAGACATCCCGATCCTGACTAAGTATTTTATAGAAAAGTATTCTCTTGAATTCGGTAAGGAAATAAAGATGATATCAGCTTATGCCCTGGAATTGCTGATGCAGTATCCTTTTCCCGGTAATATCCGTGAGTTAGAGAACATCATTGAACGGAGCATCGCCCTGGAGACCTCAAACATCATCCTTCCGGAAAATCTTATTCTGTCCGAAAATGTGAAAAAAACCGAGGCCATACCCATTCCCGATTTTCCGGATTCCGGGATCAACCTCAGTGACGAGCTCGCAAGAACCGAAAAGAGCCTGATCGAGAAGGCTCTCAAAAAGGCAGAGGGCTCAAAAACCAGGGCCGCCGAACTACTCGGAATCAATTATGATTCTCTTCATTACCGGAGCGAGAAGCTGGGAATCCGCTCCTGATCGGGAAACCCGCTTTTCCCGCAAGATCAGGCGCAACATGCGGAGAGGTCCTTGATTTTTCACCAAACCGCCAAATAATTCGCTTGACATTTCAACGGCGGCTGTTTTATAGGCCGGGCCATGGAGATATGGCAAATGGTGGACAAGCGGGAGATGGGGTATTTTCGGCGGGGCGGTTTTAGCGGCTTTTTTAGCTATTTTATCGGGGTCTGCCCGCCGTTCTTTTAACCCGTATGGGTCATCGGCCGTGGGCAGACCTTATCGTCGCCCACGGTTTTTTATGGAAGCCGTGGAATGTTTTCACGGTTTTTTTATTTTAAAGGAGGGGAAAAATGCGCAGACTAAACAGAATCATCCTTTTGGCAGCAGCGGCCTTCGTCCTGGCCTGGACGAATGCGGGAATGGCAAAGAACATCAAGGTTGGATCTGCCATCAACATGACAGGTCCTGCATCGACCTGGGGACAGTTCCATGCCAAGGGGCAGCGTGACTATTTCCAGTATGTGAATGAAGTCAAAGGCGGTGTGGCCGGACAGAAGATCGAAATGATACTTGTCGATACCGCCTACAAGGTCCCCGAAGCGGTCGCCGCCGTCCGGAAATTCGCGGTTCAGGACGAGGTGGACATGATTGCCACCTGGAGCGCCGGCGAGGGGCTGGCAGCCAAGCCGATCATCCAGCAATATAAGATCCCGACGATTAACTATTCCACCAGCTGGGAGATCCTGGAGCCGCCGTTCGAATACATGTATCTCCCTTTCGGAAGTTACCGGTTGGATTGCGAAGCCGTCCTCGACTATATCCTCGCCATTCACAAAGGCAAAGAGCCACCGAAGGTGGGGCTTCTGACCTACAACAACGCTTACGGGCGCTCCATCCATAAACCGAGCCAGGATTATGCGGCGAAAAATAACATCAACATTGTTGCGATTGAGGAATTTCCTACGAAAACAGTCGATCTGACCACGGAGCTTCTCCGTCTCCAGAAAAGCGGCGCCGAGTACATATTCATGCAGATTCTACCAGCCGCGATCATTAGCGCTTTCCGAAGCGCGGACCGGATCGGTTACGATCCACCGTTTTTAGGGACCTGGACTTCGACCGATCCCGATTTCTTCAAGATGGGGCAGGGGCTGATCCGGGATCGTCTCCGCATTCAGTTTCCAGGCGGTCTTCCCGCCGACAAGAATCCGGGAATGAAAGTGATGCAGGAATTGTGGACACGCTATAAAACCGTCGATACATTCGATGCCTCCTACTGGGAGGGGGTCGTCGTGGGGATGATCATGGAGAGGGCGATGATCCGCGCCCAAGAAAAATTCAAGGAGGTCAATCGGGAAACGATCAACCGCGCCATGGAATCCTTCCGCGAGGAGGATTTCGGCGGTCTGGTCCCCGCCGTAACCTATACCCCGACGGATCACGGCGCCTCTTTCAAGGCGCGGATCGTCCAAGTGAAGGAGGATGGTTCCTATATCCCTCTGACCAATTTCTATGTCCCCGGGAAGGAAAAGATCAGCCTCCAGAAGTAACAAACAATTCTTTTCGAAAAGCCCCGCCCGATGGGCGGGGCTTTCAGCATCGGGCGCGGAAGGACGAGGAAAAGGCATGAAGGCGTTCCGGGGGAAACCGTCCATATACGAACGAATCGATATGGACGCAAAGCAGGCTGAACTGGAAGTTCGGGGGGTTTCTCTCCGTTTCGGCGGGGTCATAGCCCTGGACGATGTTCATTTTTCGGTCAGGACCGGCGAACTGCTCGCGGTTATCGGTCCCAACGGCGCCGGGAAGACCAGTCTGCTCAACTGCATCACGGGATTCTATCGATCTCAGGAGGGAAAGATCCTTTTCAACGGGGAGGATATCACCCATCGCCACCCGCATGAGTTGGTCCGGATCGGAATCGGCCGGACATTCCAGAATATTGAGCTCTTTCCGGGGATGACCGTTCTTTCCAACTTGTTTCTTGCCCGCCATATCCATTGCCGTTACGGGCTGGGGCTTGCCTGTCTTTTTGGACCGTCCGTCCGCAGAGAGGAGATACGCCATCGTCGGATCCTGGAGGAAATCATCGACTTTCTCGAGATACAGTCCCTCCGTAACAAGCCGGTAAGCTCCCTCCCTTACGGGATGATGAAGCGGGTGGAACTGGGACGCGCCCTTGCTCTTGAACCGGCGCTTCTCGTCCTTGACGAACCCTTCGCCGGCATGAACCTCGAAGAGAAGGAAGACATGGTCCGTTTTCTGCTGGAACTGAACCGGGCGTGGGGGCAGACGATGATCCTCGTTGAGCACGACATGTCGATCGTGATGAGCATCGCCCGGCGGATTGTCGTGCTGAATTTCGGTGTAAAACTGACGGAAGGAACCCCGGAAGAGATCATCCGCCATCCGGAGGTGGTCAAGGCTTATCTCGGCGATGCGGATCCCATTTAACCGGGGACTCAACCCGCCGGCTCTGCCTTGCTGGCGGGGTCTTCACAAAGTCGCATTTTATGTGCAACCGCCGAGATCTAAGAAAGGAAACGGCATTTTTTGGACGCGGAGAAAGAAAAACAGCTTCCCTTCTTAACGGGCACGCTGCCCCAGATTCTAACTGCTCAGGCGGCTCGCTTCGGCACTAACGGGGCAGCGATCCGGGAGAAGGCTTACGGCATCTGGCAGACCTATAACTGGCAGGACTATCTGCGTTACGTAAGACAAGTCGGTCTGGGGCTCGTTGCCCTCGGTTTCCGGCGCGGGGAAGCCGTGGGATTGATCACCGACAATCACCCCGAATGGCTTTTTTCGGAACTGGGAGTTCAGGCGGTTGGGGGCGTCACCCTGAACCTCTTCACGTCGGCCGTCGTTGAGGAGCTGTCGGCCTCTCTGAACCGCATCCGCGCAACCTTTGTCATTGTCCAGGACCAGGAGCAGGTCGATAAGATGATCGCCGCCCGCGGGAAACTCAGCCATGTGCGTAACGTCATCTATATCGACCCGACGGGAATGAGCTTCAGCGGAGACGATCCCTGGCTGGTTTCCTTCCGCGATCTGCTCTCCGGGGGGGAGGCACTCGATTGCGATCGGCCCGATCTCTTTTCGACCGAATTGAACCGGGGAAAACCCGAGGAAACGGCCATGATGATCCAGACCTCCGGCACGACGGGTATGCCGAAACTGGCCATGCTGTCGCACCGGAACCTGACCTCCATTGGGGAAAGCTGGATCAGGGCCGTCTCCATTCAAGCAGGAGAGAACTGGATTTCCATTTCGCCGCCGGCCTGGATTGTCGATCAGATGTGGGGTTTGGGCGTGGCGCTCTTCGCTGGGATGACGATGAACTTTCCGGAAACACCGGAAACGGTTCTGGAGGACTTCCGGGATATCGGCCCCTCGCGGATCATCACCTCGTCCCGTTTCTGGGAGGAACTGGCTTCCCGGATCCGGGTCCGGATGGGGGATGCGGGCTGGGTCAAACGTCGTCTCTTCACCGAAGCCGAGCGCATCGGACGGGCGGTCCTGTCCCGGCAGGTTCGCAAGGAACCGACGCCGCCGCTCATCAGAGGGCTTCATCATCTGGCCGCCATGATTATATATCGCCCCCTGCTCGACCGGATCGGCTGTGCGAACTTCCTGAGCGCCTACACGGGAGGCCATCCCATCAGTCCCGACGTGATCAGTTTCTTCCGGGCGATCGGTCTGAACCTGAAGCAGTGTTACGGGCTGACCGAAGGAGGGGGAATCTTCCAGATCCAGCCGGACGAGGAAGTCAAGCCGGAAACGGTCGGAACGCCTCTACCCGGCGTTCAGGTCCGGATCTCGGAAGACCAGGAAGTGCTGGTCTCCAGCCATGCCGTCTTCCAGGGGTATTACCAGGATTATCAGGCTACCGAGGCGGCATTCACCCAGGGCTGGCTGAGGACAGGCGATGCAGGGTATCTCGACCCGGACGGCCATCTGATGATCATCGGCCGCAAGGAGGAGATCATCCGCAACAAGAGCGGAGATGCCTTTTCCCCTGATTTCATCGAAACCCGACTGAAATTCAGCCCGTTCATCAAGGAGGCGGTCATCTTCGGAGAGGGACGGTCCTTCCTGACCGCCATGATCAACATCGATTTCGGCAATACCGGAAGCTGGGCGGAAGAGAGAATGATTCCCTATACGACCTATATGGATCTCTCCCAGCAGACGGCGGTGGAGGAACTGATCCTCAAAGAGGTCCGGAAGGTCAATGAACAGCTTCCGGAGGTGATGAAGATCCATAAATTTATCATGCTCTACAAGCTTCTGGACGCTGATGACGAGGAATTGACAAGGACGGGCAAGGTGCGCCGGCGTTTTGTCTACGGCCTTTACCTCAAGCTCATCGAGACTATGTACACCGCAGAGAAAGAGGTCCGTGTAAAGGGCAAGATCCGCTATCGGGACGGACAGATCGGGGAGATCGATAC
Source organism: Pseudomonadota bacterium (assembly GCA_018819165.1). Lineage (GTDB taxonomy): Bacteria > Desulfobacterota > Syntrophia > Syntrophales > UBA5619 > JAKAFS01. Next base: position 30,742 of record JAHJQP010000173.1, on the reverse strand, counting down.
CCTCGTTCGCGTCATTGAGGTTTTATAAGGAAAGGGTATCCATGGATTTTTTCATCCAGCTTTTGGTCGGTGGGCTCTCTGTCGGTTTCCTGTATGGACTCTCGGCGATGGGATTTGTGATGATCTTCAAATCATCGAGTGTGCTGAACTTTGCCCACGGAGAGCTCATCGCGATAGGGGCTTATTTCTTTCTGGCCTTCGTGACCTGGGCGAAGATTCCTATTCTCCTCTCCTTTCTTCTCGCGCTTGCCGGCTGCTTTCTGCTCGGGATCTTGATCGAGAGGATTTTCCTGCGGCCGCTTATCGGCGAACCTCTGATCTTCGTCGTCATGCTGACCGTCGGCCTGGCAGCGATGTTCAAGGGACTGATCCTGTTTATCTGGGGCGGCAATCTTTTCACCTATCCCGATTTCCTGCCGAAAGCCCTGGGCATCGATTGGAAGATAATCAGAATCCCGCCGGTCTACGGGGCGACACTGATCATCGGAACGCTTTTTCTGATCCTCTTTGGACTGTTCTTCAAATTCTCCTCCCAGGGGATCTACATGCGCTCTGTCGCGGACAACCAGAGAGCCGCTCTGTCGCTCGGGGTTCACGTCAAGCGGGTCTTTGCCCTCTCCTGGGCGATCGCGGCGCTGGTCGCCGGGATGAGCGGCATGGTCCTGGGAATTATCAACGGGGTAAACGTCCACGATCTCTCCGGGATCGGCCTCAAGGTCTTCCCCGTCGTCATCCTCGGCGGACTGGACAGTATCGGCGGCGCCATCATCGGCGGGATCATCATCGGGCTTCTGGAAACATTCACCGGCGGATATATTTCGCCTTCATTACGCGACGTCGTCCCCTACATCGTGCTGGTACTGATTCTGCTGTTGAAACCTTACGGTCTGTTCGGACTGAAGGAGATTGAACGGGTCTGATATATGAGAAAACTCCAAATGCATCCCTGCGGAAATTTCCGCGAACGGTATCAGCAGGAACTTTCAGTCTTTACGACCGATTTCGGGCGCATCTGGACCGGGATCGGCATTCTGCTCCTCATTACGCTCGTCCCCCTGTCGGCAAGCCCCTACATGCTCTATATCTTCAATATGATCGGCATTACCGCCATTGCCGTGATCGGCCTCAACATCCTGATCGGTTTCACCGGCCAGATCTCCCTTGGCCACGGCGCCTTCTTCGGTGTCGGCGCCTATGCGGGGGCTATCTTCTCCACCGCCCTCCATCTGCCGATGCTCCTCTGCATCCCGGCAGCCGGGCTGACGACCGCCCTGGTCGGCATGATCTTCGGCATCCCTTCCGGCCGCCTGAAGGGACTTTATCTGACGATCGCGACCCTGGCGGGCCAGTTCATCATCGAGTATGTCCTGATCCACTGGGAATCCCTCACGAAAGGAACCATGGGGATCACGCTTCCGCCGGCCAGCCTTCTGGGCTTATCCCTCCGGGGCGACCTCGGTTTTTATTATCTCATTTTCATTTCCCTGGCCGGGATGGTCTGGATAGCGGTGAATCTGATTCGCACCCGTTACGGACGCGCCTTTATCGCCATCCGGGATAACGACAGAGCCGCGGAAGGGATGGGGATCCCGATCTTCCGCTACAAGCTCCTCTCCTTCGGAATCAGTTCCTTCTACGCCGGCTTCGCTGGCGCCCTGTGGGCATTCTACATGGGCAGCATCACGGCGGAGCCCTTCAATCTCGGCCTTTCCGTGGAGTACATCGCCATGGTCATCATCGGCGGGCTGGGAAGCATCTCCGGTTCCATTTTCGGCGCCGTTTTCATCACGCTCCTCAACGAAGCGCTGCGCTTCATGACCGGCCTCCTGATGAATTCAGACCTATTCTCGACATCGGAGCTGAACATAGCCCCCCTCAGGGAATTTGTGTTCGGACTGGCCATCGTCCTGTTCATCCTCCTGGAGCCCCGCGGATTGGCGGAGTTATGGCGGATTATCCGTTCGAACTTCCGCCTCTGGCCGTTCTCTTATTAAAGGGTTTCTTTTTATGGACCGGATTCTCCTGCAATTGAACAATATTTCCGTCGTCTATTCAGATGTCATCCAGGTGCTGAAGGGCGTTTCGCTTTCCGTTGAGAAGAACCGCATCGTCTCGCTCTTGGGAAGCAACGGAGCGGGAAAGACCACGACCCTCAAGGCGGTGTCCGGACTCCTGAAGCCGGAAAACGGCAAGGTGACGGACGGGACGATCCTCTATCAGGGAAGCGAGATCCAGAATCAGTCGCCGGAAACGATCACCCGGCATGGGATCATCCAGGTCCTGGAAGGGCGTCAGCCGTTCAAGTACCTTACGATTGAAGAGAATCTCCGCGTCGGCACGGCAACGAGATGGGGAAAGCCCTACCGGCAGGATCTGGAGAGGGTCTACCATTACTTTCCCGCCCTCTGGGAGCGGCGCCGGGGGCTGGCCGGTTACTGCAGCGGCGGTGAACTCCAGATGCTGGTCATGGGACGCGCCCTGATGGCCCATCCCGAGCTGCTGCTCCTTGACGAGCCGTCCCTGGGGCTCGCGCCCCTGGTCGTCAAGGAGATATTCCGGATCATCCGCCAGATCAACGAAGAGGAGGGGACCACGATCGTTCTCGTCGAACAGAACGCCCGAATGGCCCTCCAGATCGCCCATTACGGATACGTGATGGAGAACGGAAAGATCGTCATGGAGGGGTCTGCGGATGATCTCTGTGAAAACCCGGATATCCGGGAATTTTACCTCGGCATGTCGGCAGCGGGAAATCTCAAATCGTATACAGAGGTCAAATCCTACCGTCGCCGGAAACGGTGGCTGTAGGAGCATTTTGCGCAAGTCTTGAATCGTTCGGCTAACACAATATCCTTGACACCGGACCTTTCAGCGCTTATAAGCATCACCCGGTATTCGAACCTTCGAGAAGAGGCCCTACTGGTTTATTTCGGGAGCATGCACTTTGCATGACCGCAAAGAACAGGAGACACCTTGCGGACGAAGGGACATGACATTAAGTAATGACGGCACGGTAAAGTGCATTTTTCTCCAGACGCCCACCGAACAACAGATCGGGCAGATCGTCGAGCTCTACCGAGCGCAGGGGTGGTGGAACCCATCCGATGAAGTCAGACAGCAGCTGATCCCGCGGCTGATCTCGGGCAGTCACTGTTTCGTGGTTGCCGCAGAGGGAGACCAGATCATAGGGATGGGAAGGGCAATCAGTGACGGCATCAGCGATGCCTATATCCAGGATCTGGCTGTCCTCAGCACCCGCAGGAAACAGGGGATCGGAAAGATTATTCTCCAGGCGCTCCTTGAACGCCTGGAGGCCGACGGCCTGAGCTGGATCGGGCTCATCGCCGAACCGGGCTCCTGTAACCTCTATCGCCTTAGCGGTTTCCAAGAAATGACCGCCTGGGTTCCCATGCTTTTGATCAAGAAGCCATGAACTTTAAACAGCTTGACGTTTCCGATTACGATATCCTGAAAGTGTTCTTTAAGGAACAACCCTACAGCCTGTGCATCTATTCTTTGGCATCCCTAATCGCCTGGAGCAGCCGGATGCACAGGGCCCTTTACACCATCTCGGACGGCACCCTTTTCATCGCCGGTGAAGAGGAAAATCATCCGAACGACAGGCATCTCATTCTTCCCCTTTCCTCAAAAGCGTATCCTTCGCCTTCCGAACTTCACCATTTTGCCCGGAAGCTCGGATTCGACGGGTACTGGTATGCACCGGGGGATTACCTGGAAAAACTGGACCGTTCAGAGCTCGACTCCTACTTTACCGTGGAGGAGCAGAAGGAATTCACCGATTACGTCTATCTTGCAGAAGACATGATTCGCCTCCGGGGAAACAGGTTCGCCAAGAAGCGTAATCTCATCCACCAGTTTACGCGGGATTACCTGAGCAAGGACCGCGTGGAGGTCCAGACCATCCGCCCGGAATATACCGATGAATGTCTGAAGTTTCTGGAGATCTGGTGCGAGCAATACGCCTGCGGCGAGGACCAGGAAAGCAGCCTGGCCTGTGAAAAAAACGCCTTGATCACCACCCTGAAAAATATGGATCGACTTGAGTCAAAGGGGATTCTGATCCGAATCGACGGCGAAGTCTCCGCTTTCGGGATCGGGTCGCGCCTGAACAGAACTACCGCGACGCTCAATTTCGAAAAGGCTTTTTCCGAATTCAAGGGCCTCTATCAATTCCTCGACAATGAATGCGCGAAAAGACTCTTTAGTGAATTCCTGTATATCAATAAAGAAAGCGACATGAACGTTCCCAATCTGGCGAAATCGAAGCAGTCCTACAACCCGGTTTTCCGTATCAAGTCATACAGCCTGGTCCTGCGCTGATCAATTCAGGAATTCGCCTGAACGGCAACATCTCTCATCTTCAGTTGGATATCCGCCGAACCGTTCCAGTAATTGATCTGCGGCGTGAAAACAATATCCAAAACCGCCGCAGAGAGCTCCGGAAGGAACTGTCCCCTGCTGAACCAGATAGAATTCCTGGACACCCCGTCACCGCTTACGCGCATCTTCAGGTGGTTGTTCCCGACAATGCTCGGAGAAGCGACACTGACGTTTCTGACGCAGAGAACCGGTTCTGGGTTCCTGCTCCCGAAGGGGGCCAGGCGGTCAAACTGAGACAGGAGCTCATGATTGATGTCCGAAAGGCTGCACTGCGAATCGATGGTCGTACAGACCGTGAAATCGGTTTCCTGACCATTTTCCTGGATCACATTCCTGAGCAGCGCCGAAAATCTATCGATGTCCTCCTCGCGGATGGAAATGCCTGCGGCATAGCGGTGGCCTCCGTAGGATAACAGAAGGGACTCGCAGCGTTTCAGCCCCTGATAAATATTGAAATCGGCGATGCTCCGTCCCGATCCTTTGCCGATGCCGTCCTTCAGGCTGATCAGAATGGCCGGTCTTCCGAAACGATCCACCAGCCTCGATGCGACGATGCCGATGACTCCGGGGTGCCATTTGGGGGAGGAAAATACCAGCGGCCCGATCTCTCCGGATTCTAACTGGTCACCGACCTGTTCGATAACCTCATTGAAAATCACCTTTTCCAAAGCCTGCCGTTTCCGGTTGAACCCGTCCAACTTCCTGGCCAGTTCTTCGGCCTGCACAGGATTTTCCGTCAAGAGGAGCTCTACGGCCTCCTTTGCCGAATCAATTCTTCCGGCAGCGTTGATCCTGGGGATCAGAGAAAAGGAGGCCCTGTTGGAATCGATCACCTGGTGATCGATTCCAGAAACCAACTTCAGAGCGCTCAGACCGACCCTCTTGCTCTCGGTCATCAGTTCGAGCCCTATTTTGGCAAATATGCGATTTTCATCCACAAGCGGCGCGATATCGCCGATGGTCCCGAGCGCCACAAGATCAAGGTATTCCCTGAGATTGGGATAGGCATCATTCTTCCAGAATCCTTCCCGCCTCAGGGCGCCGCGGAGGGCAATAAGAAAGTTGAATACAATACCGACGGCGGCGAGATGTTTGAAGGGAAATCTACAATCCGTGCGATGAGGATTGACAGCGGCGAACGCCTCCGGAAGGGTGTCGGAGAGCTCATGATGGTCCAGGATAATCGTGTCCATGCCCAGCTGTCGTGCATAGGCGATCGGTTCATGATCGGATATGCCGCAATCTACGGTGATGATCAGACCGACCCCCTCGGATCTCAGTCGTTCCACCGCCTCCCGGTTCAGTCCATAACCCTCCGTGATACGGTCAGGGATATAGAAGGTCACCCCCCGATGGATCTGTCGCAGAAATTGGATAAGAACGGCAACGGAAGTGATGCCGTCCGCATCATAATCCCCGTAGATGACTACCTTCTCTTGATTGTAGATGGCGCGGATAAGACGATCCGCCGCTTTTTTCATATCCTGCATCAGAAAAGGATTGTGGAGGTCGCGAAGGGAAGGGGAGAGGTACCGGAGGGCATCATCATGATCGACGATATCGCGACTCATGAGAATCCGGGATATGATCGGGCTGAGGCCCAGTTCCCTGACCAGCCGATCCTGGATATCGTTGTTGCCCTCCCGCAAACGCCAGCGGGTGGTGGGCAGTCTTGCTGCCGAGATAGCCACTTCCCAGTTTGACTCCCTGTCATGCCGTCACATCCGGCTCTAGAATAATTTTATCATATCAAGGTGGGCCTTGATGTCAAGGAGAGAATTCCTTTCTATTTTTCCCTCTCTTTTAATCTTGAAATTTCCCTGGGAGCATGATAGTCAGCAATCGTTGTGAGATGCAGATCTGTCCGCTGAAATCGCCACTTTTGCACACAGGTTACTACAACGATTGGAGGCCTCATGAAAAGATTCCTATTGTTCCTTGTTCTGATGACAGTTATGTCTATCCTCCTGGGGATGGGCTCCCTTCAGGGACCGGCCTCTCCGGAAAAGATTCCCGTACCGGTCAAGAAGTATGCCGCTACCATCCTGGATCAGATGGATGTGGTCGCTCAGTGCAGTGACGTAAGCATTGAAGGGGAGACCTTCCTGGAAGGGAAGCGCGGGGAGGGGAACTACACCATCTCCTTTGACAACATTGAGCAGATTCTGTTCCGCATTAATGCGGACAGATTGACCGGCATAGTAAAACTGCGCGACGGGGGATCGTCCGAGTTGACGCTGAATAAAAGCAGGAATTTGTACGGCCGGACCAGGTACGGCACCTTCCAGATCAAACTGCAGGATATTAAAAAGCTCGTGATATCAGACGCTCCACAGAGGTGAGATGAAATCACAAAGGCCGGGACAGCATCGCTCAGCTGTTCCGGCCCGTAATCCCTTTGTTGCAATTCTTTTCAGACGGCCTTTCTAAGAAAACCCGAACGGATGCACCGGGTGCAGGACTTCACGCGCTTCACCGTCCCCGTCTTGGCGTCGATACAGCGTATCTTCTGAAGATTGGGGTACCAGATCTTTTTGCTTTTGTTGTTTGCATGGCTGACCTTGTGACCCGCCACCGGTTTTTTACCGCATACTTCACAGATTCTCGACATACGCAGGCTCCTCTCTGAAATGCTGCCGGTTAGTAAACCAAATCTCTCCAGAATGCAAGCATTTTTTAACGGCTTTTAAAAAGTCCGTATGCTGCTTTGCGCTTTCCCCAGAGCCGGTCCCGATATGATAAAATATTTCAAACGTTTTTCATCAGTGGGGGCTGGCCCGTCGCTTCGAGGACCCGCATCCAGACATTTCCAACCGGATCGACTTTGGTGCCGGAACTAACCATTTTCAAAGGTATATGGACATATTCGTCCTTCATCAGTCCGACGAGCATGCCTGTCTTTCCGGCCATGCCGGCATGGACCGCATACTGGCCGAGCGCTCCGCAGTACATGCTGTCGCTGGCATTTGCATGAACACTGCGGATGATGTAGCTCGGGTCTATGTACTTGAGGTTGACCTCCATGCCGATCTTCCTAAAATATCCCTCCAGGGTGGTCTTCAGGAAGATGCCGATATCGAGCAGACGTAGATTGCCCGAGGCATCCGTGTCCACAGGATGACCATCCTGCCGGAGGTATTCCTGTCCGGCCCCCTCGGCTACAAGGATCACGCAGTGCGCCTGGTCACGAAGACGTTTCTCGACGGCCTTTAATAAACCCTTTTCCCCCTCCAGGTCAAAGGGAACCTCCGGAATCAGGACGAAGTTGACATCGGACTGTGCCAGGGCGGCGCCGGCCGCTATATGCCCCGACTGTCGACCCATGATCTTGACCAGACCAATACCGTTGGGGCCACCCCTGGCTTCGATATGGGCGCATTGGATCACCTTGACCGACTCGGAAATGGCCGTATCGAATCCGAAGGTCTTCTGGATCAGGTTCAGATCATTGTCGATCGTCTTCGGGATGCCGATCACGCCGATATTCTGATCCCGCCGTGTGATTTCCTCAGTGATCCATTCCGTGGCCCTCATAGTCCCGTCTCCGCCCACGCAGAACAGGAGATCCACATTCATCCGCTTGAGCGCATCCACCATCTCCCCGGTATCCTGACGTCCCCGTGAAGACGAAAGGATGCTGCCCCCGATCGTATGGATATCCTTCACGATATCCGTGGTAAGCTGAATGACTGGATGACCGTATTTAGGGATCAGTCCCTGAAACCCGTATTTTATCCCGACGATATTCCGGACTCCATACCGGTGATGAAGCTCCATGACCAGCGCCCTGATGACGTCGTTGATACCCGGGCAGAGTCCGCCACAGGTGACGATGGCCGCCTTGGTCTTAGAAGAATCGAAGAAGATCTTCTCCCGTGGCCCGGCCACCTCGACGGCAAGGGGCATACCGTCAGGAGACTTGAGGCGGTCGTACTGATCGAGGTAGATGTTGAACAGGACTTTCTTGGCATCCGTAGTGAAATAACTGACGTTTACGGGAGAAGGAATGGTGCATTCCCCCAGGTTCTGAATGGTAAAATCGTACGGAAAATTCTTATCCATGTTTTCTAACCTCGCTTCCCGCCAAGAAGGCGGCATTTATCCCGGAGAGAATCTCCCCTTCGAAACCTTGCCCTGCCAGCAACATCCCCCCCGTCAAGAATACATCGCGAACGGGTGTTTCCGGCGAGAAGATACTGATCCCGAAAAAGGGGCGCTTCCGGGTCCGGTATTTCTGGTTGACCAATTCCTGGCATTGCCTCGATAGGGCAATGGATTTTTCAACATGAATATAATCGATACTCTCCCGAAGAAACGGGAGGAATCCCTCCAGGGAATCGATAATGCCTGTGGCATACTCCTTCAGTTCACGATCATTGAGCCTTAGCGGTGAATCCTTCAGAAAAACAGTGGCAGTGATTGCGCGACGTCCTTCGGGCGCCCGGCCCGTCTCACCCGGGAAACTGGCTTCGAGAAAAACGAGATTACCCTCTGTTACGGGGCGATTTTCATCCGGGACCACCACGGCATAAGGCGCCATCCTCTCCGGAAGCCCCCCTTCATGAACGCCCATATGAAGGCAAAAGAGATAAGCAGCCGGACGGATTGCACCGAACCGGCGAACCAGCCGACGGAATGGCTTCTGCTCAAGCAGCAGAAGATTGAGTTTTTCCCACTTTGTGCTGACGATGAGCTTTTTGCCGCTAAGGGTTGACGATGTCCCTGCGCTTTCCAGATCGACCATGATTTCCGGCTCTGTGTCGATTCGAATGACGGAACACCCCTCTTGCAGAATTCCCCCGCTATCGGTAAACCCCTTGCACAACCACTTCAGCCAGGCGTTCGGGCCTGCGCACGGGTAGAAAAGGCCCCTTGCGGGCAGGAAAAGGAGATACGCAGCAGAGAGGGGAAGGTGGCCGTTGATATCGAGATGGGAAAGGATAGTCATCTGGGCTTCAATAACCCTCCTGAATGAGTTGACCTTTTCATTTCCCCGGAAGGCAAGGGAAGAACGGCCAGTGATGGCGGCGGGAAGGCGACCAAGCCGGCGGAGAAGCCCTCTGAAATCCCGCCTGCCGCCGGGGAAATCTTCGCCGATCCACCTCTCCACGAGCGCGCCGGCTCTTGCGACGGCATGGTGAAAACGCATTATCTCACGTGCCATTTCAGGAAATTCGCGGATCATCTCAGCGATCAACCGCTCCCGGTCTTGAAAAATGTCCACCCGGTGTCCGGGGAGGATCACCTGCAAGGCGGGGTCCAAAAGCATAACCGGGGGAGCACCTTCTTGCGTCAGGTGCAGTTCCGCCAGAAGCCGTGAGATAATCTGTTCCTGTCCAAAACCGGACAGAGGAGTCGGGTCGATCGGAAAGGCATATCCCGCTTCCCGATGTTCTGCCTCCAGTGAGTCCTCCGCGACCAGGACCGTTTTCAATCCGCTCCGGACCGCAGTCAGGGCGGCGATCAACGAGCTCAAATCCCGGCCTATGACAATTGCATCGTACATATGAATGAATCCAAGAGATGTGTGACGGAAAAAACACCTGTCCGACCGATGGGGAAGAAATCAAAACCGGGTCAAAGGAGGATTGTGCAGCGCAATTTCCTTCATCCGGCGGTTGCTTCTGATGCGGACCTTCCGGCCCTCGATCTCGATTCTTCCCTCCGCGTAATACTGGATGGCCTGGGGGTAAATCCTGTGTTCTTCTTTCAAGATCCTTGCAGCAAGGTCGTCAGCGGTATCATCTTCGCGAACCGGGACAACGGCCTGGATGATTATGGGCCCCGTATCGACCCCTTCATCGGCAAAATGGACCGTACAACCCGAAAATTTGACTCCGTATTCCACAGCCTTCTGCTGTACGTGGGTGCCGGGAAAAGCGGGGAGCAACGCCGGGTGGATGTTCAGGATCTTCCGGGGAAACGCCCGGAAGAATTCAGGAGAGAGGATCCGCATGAAACCGGCCATCACCACAAGATCAACGCCGGACGTTTTCAGTATTTCGATCACTCTGCGGTCAAATTCCTCGCGGGAGCTGAACTGGCGATGATCGACCACGGTCGCCGGGATCCGATGCTTTCTGCATCGCTCTAAGGCATAGGCCTCCGGGTTGTTGCTGAGGACTACCCTGATTTCCGCATCGAGTGTCCCGTCTTCGATATGATCGATAATGGACTGCAGATTGGAGCCGCTTCCCGAAACGAGAACCCCGATACCTATTTTCTGCAGCATGACATGGTTCCTGCGTTCAAAACGTCAACGTAATTGCCGCCAGATTGAAAAATCATCTCCTCTACACGAAAGAGACCGCTAACTGATCGTTTTCCCTCTTTTCGATCATACCGATAGCATAAGCCTTTTCGCCTAACATTTCCAGCCTCTCTAAGATTTCCGCCTCGTCCTTCTCGGCTGCGATGAGGATCATGCCGATCCCCATGTTGAAGACCCGGAGCATTTCCATCTCCTCAATATTCCCCGTTTTGCGGATCAGATCGAAAACGGGCGACACCGGCCATGTTCCCCTCCTAATGACGGCCCGACAAGGGCCGGGTACAATTCGCGGAATATTGTCCAGGAAACCGCCGCCGGTAATGTGCACGAGTCCCAGGATGTTAAAGTTCTTTATGAGGTTCAAAATCGGTTTCACGTAGATTTTCGTGGGCTTGAGAAGTTCCAGTCCGAGGGGCTGTTCGAGACCATCCACCCGATCGTTGGGATGGAGCTTTCCTTCGTCAAAAAGGACCCGCCTGGCCAGAGAAAAACCGTTGCTGTGAAGACCCGAAGAGGCAATACCGACGATCCGGTCTCCGACGCGAATATCGGAACCGTCGATCAATTTATCCGCATCAACCACTCCGACGCAGAAACCGGCCAGATCATACTCACCGGCCGGGTAAAACCCGGGCATCTCCGCCGTTTCTCCCCCGATAAGTGCACACCCGGCTTCCTGACACCCCCTGACGACACCCTCCACGATCTGAACGGTCGTTTCTATATGGATCTTGCCCGTGGCGATATAGTCCAGAAAGAAGAGCGGCTCCGCCCCCTGCACGATGACGTCGTTTACGGACATGGCCACGAGGTCTATCCCCACCGTATCGTGTTTGTCCATCATCTGGGCAATTTTGAGCTTGGTGCCCACGCCGTCGGTTGAGGAAACCAAGATAGGATCCCTGTTTTTGCCGATATCCAGATGAAAGAGACCTCCGAACCCGCCGATGCCGCTCATCACTTCGCGGCGCGAAGCCCCCTTGATCAGGGGTTTTATCCTTTCGACAAAAGAATTAGCCCGGTCGATATCAACACCCGCTGCACTGTATGTCATCTTTTCCTGCATAAGAACTCCCGTGTTTTCTGCGCCTGCGTCCGGACAGAAGGAAAAACATCAATCGGCGATGCAAGGCATATCCGCTCCATTTCAGAAGCGGTTTTTTCATCTAACTGAAATACTCTTGAAAGTCAATTCTTTCCTTGCGAAAAGAAGGAATATCTGCTAACAGCACGATCGCTTTCTGTTCGATATCATAATGGATTCATCTCAATAACCGAATGGGATGAGGCATGGAATCACTGGGGAAAATACTGGAAAAGATGGAGGCGCCTCTTTCGTTTGCCGCAGGGGACTCCTTCGACCGCATCTCGCTGGTCAAGAATCTGGAGGCCGTCATGACCTCCCTCGCACGACAGCTGCAGGATGGCATAAACCGTGAAGCGCCCGAAACACAGAAGGGTGAACTCGAGAGGATTGCCGTCGCGCTGCTGAATCTGTTCGACGGATACGACAGCCTGCTCACCGAACTCAAAAGGGATCGTCTTGCGGAGGCCATCCATCATCTCTCAGTATTGAAGTCGATCCAGCAGAACCTGCCGGCGGGGGAAGGCGGCGGGCTCTCCGCGCCTGAAGAGGGGGGAAGCGCCCTTAATTTTCTTTCCCTGCCGGTCCAGTCCGTCCGGGGAGTCGGTCCCCGGGTTGCCGAACTCCTCACCAGAAAAAACCTCTCCACCGTCGAAGACTTGCTATATTTTCTGCCGCGTCGGTATGATGATCGCCGAACGGTTTGCCGGATCTCGGAGACAGTTCCCGGGATCAGACAAACCGTCGTGGGCAGGATCACCCTGGCGGATATGCGTTTTTACGGCAGAAGAAGGATCTTTGAAGTGACGTTCGATGACGGCCACGGCATTCTCAAGGCCAAATGGTTCAAGGGGCGCGAGGCCTTTCTGAGAAGGACCTTCAAACCGGGACGGCGCTTCATCCTGGCCGGGGAGATCACTGGATTTCCCTTCGAGAGGGAGATGATCCACCCCGATTTTGAAATTCTCGATGAGCACGAGGATCAGCTGCTGCATTTCAAAAGAATCGTTCCCGTCTATTCTGAAACGGAAGGTCTGCACCAGAAAACCATCAGAAGAATCATGTGGCAGGTAGTGCGGGATTTTGCCCATATCATGTGGAGTCCCATTCCGGGAAGGATATGCCGGAAACGCGGGCTCATGGAGATCAGTGACGCCGTCCGTCAGGTCCATTTTCCTACGGCAGATCAGGAGATGGAGGCCTGCCAGGAGATGAGGACTGAAGCCCACAGAAGGCTCATTTATGATGAATTCTTTTATTTCCAGCTCGGCATGGCCCTGAGGAAGAGAGGGGACGTCTTAGAGCATGGGATAGCCTTCCGTGCGGGCGGGGAGATGCTGCAGAGATTCTACACCCTGCTTCCATTTGCGCTGACGTCGGCGCAGCGCCGGGTCATCGCGGAAATCGAACGGGACATGACCGCGGTTCGGGTAATGAATCGCCTGCTTCAGGGAGACGTAGGTTCCGGGAAAACGGTTGTATCCATGGCCGCCATGATCATCGCCTGCGAAAACGGATATCAGTCCGCGATGATGGCGCCGACGGAAATCCTCGCGGAACAGCACTACCGAAATCTGAAGACCTGGTCGGACAAACTCGGACTGAAGATCGAACTCCTGACCGGAGGCCTGAAAACGGCGGAAAAAAGGGAACTCCAGGCACGCCTGGAGAACGGGGAGAGCGATATCGCCGTCGGGACCCATGCCCTGATCCAGGAGGAGGTGGCCTTCCACCGCCTGGGGCTGGCCGTGATCGACGAGCAGCATCGCTTCGGAGTAGTTCAGAGGGCGGCACTGAGGAAAAAGGGCGCTATCCCGGATGTTCTCGTCATGACCGCAACCCCGATTCCGAGGACCCTGGCCATGACCGTATACGGGGATCTCGATGTCTCCCTCATCGACGAAATGCCGCCAGGCAAGAAGCCGGTCCGGACGAAGATCTTTTCAGAGGCCCAGCGAAACCGTGTCTACGAAATTATCCGCCGCGAGGTGCAGAAGGAAAATCAGATATTCATCGTCTACCCGCTCGTCGAAGAGTCAGAAAACCTCGACCTCAAGGATGCCACGCGAATGGCACAGCATCTGCGGGAGGAAATCTTTCCTGACTGCCGGATCGGTCTCGTCCACGGGCGGATGAAAGGGGCAGAGAAAGATCGGGTTATGGCTGATTTTATCGCAAAGGAAATACAGATCCTCGTTTCAACGACGGTCATCGAGGTCGGCATTGATATCCCGGAGGCGTCGCTGATGGTCATCGAACATGCGGAGCGCTTCGGTCTTTCGCAGCTTCATCAGTTAAGGGGCAGGGTGGGGCGGAGCGACATCCCTTCCTTCTGTATTCTCCTGACGCAGTACAGCCGCTCGGAAGATGCGCGAAAACGCCTGCGAATCATGGAGGAAACGACCGACGGTTTCCGGATTGCCGAAGAGGATCTTGCCATCCGGGGCCCGGGAGAATTTATGGGGACGAGACAATCCGGGTTGCCTGATTTCCGGGTGGCCAATATCCTCCGCGACGGCCGTATCCTTAGCGAGGCCAAAGCGGACGCCTTTGCTCTTGTGGATGAAGATCCGCGATTGGAAATGTCCGATCATATCCCGCTCCGGGAGGCGCTTCTGAGAAGATGGGGCGGCAGGCTGGAGCTGGCCAAGATCGGATGACGGATGAATTCTTTTGACAAAGCCTGACAAATTGATATAGAAACTGGCAGTCTTTTCGGAAATGGCAGCACAGGCGATAAATTGCAACTCCAGGTAATAAAGACCATGAAAAAGATATCTTTAGGACTCATCGGTTTCGGAACGATCGGCACAGGGCTCGTCAAGCTCCTTCAGGAAAATGGAGAGCTCATCGCCGGACGACTCGGCGCCAAGATCGATCTGAAAAGGATTGCGGATATCGATATCCGGAGATCGCGAGGGATACCGGTGGATACCGCGCTGCTCACGACGGATGCCGGCGACATCCTGAATGATCCGGGGATCGATATCGTCGTTGAACTCATGGGCGGTTACGAACCGGCCCGCACCTTCATCCTTGCAGCCCTGAGTCAGGGAAAGCACGTGGTCACGGCAAACAAGGCCCTGCTCGCAACCCATGGGGACGAGATCTTTCAGAGCGCTGTGCGCCACGGGGTCAATATCGGCTTCGAGGCCAGCGTCGGCGGGACCATCCCCATCATCAAGACCGTAAAGGAGAGCCTGATCGCCAATCGAATTCTGTCCATCTCCGCCATCATGAATGGAACCGCCAATTTTATTCTCACTAAAATGACTGACGAGGGGAAGGCATTCGCCGTGGTTTTGAAGGAGGCCCAGGCCCTTGGTTTTGCCGAAGCCGATCCCGCTTACGACGTCGAAGGGATCGACGCGGCACATAAACTGGCGATTCTCCTCTCCTTAGCCTACGGGAAAAAAGTACGTCTGGAAGATCTTTACCGGGAGGGAATCACCAGGATCAGCGAACAGGATATCGAATTTGCACATGAACTAGGCTATCGGATCAAACTTCTGGCCATCGCGATCCAAAGAGACCAGGAGGTCGAAGCGCGGCTTCACCCGACGATGATCCCCTTCGATCACCTGCTTGCCAATGTCAACGGGAATTTCAACGCCTTTCACATCATCGGCGACGCAGCGGATTCGGTGTTCCTCTATGGCCAGGGCGCGGGCATGATGCCCACGGCCAGCGCCGTGGTCTCTGATATCGTCGATATTGCACGCGATGTACTCAAAGGGATCTCCGGTCGCATTCCCCCGCGGGTACTCCATGAAGAGATTATCGAGGATATCAGGCTGCTGCCTTTCGATCAGATCAGGACGAATTATTATTTCCGTTTCTCCGCAGTCGACCGCCCCGGCGTCCTTTCCAGGATCTCCGGCATCCTTGGTGAAAACAACATCAGTATCGCCGCCGTCATTCAGAAGGGGCGGAAACAGGGTGGCGCCGTTCCCGTTGTCATGACCACCTACAAAGCCCGGGAACTGGACGTCCGCAGGGCCATGGAGGATATCGACCGGCTCGATGTGGTCATGGGCAAAACTATGCTGATACGAATCGAGGACGATAAACTCTGACGGCTCCGGATATCATGATTTAAGAAATTTTTTACGAGGAAACCAGCTCTGATGAAATACGTGGTCTTGCTTGGCGACGGGATGGCCGATTATCCGCTCGACCTCCTCGGAGGGGAAACCCCCCTGGAGTATGCCCGGACCCCCCATATGGACCGGATGGCCTCCCGGGGAACCCTGGGGCTGATCGACACCATTCCCCACGGTCTCCAGCCAGGAAGCGACGTGGCCAACCTCGCGGTTCTCGGTTACGATCCCCGCGTCTGCTACACGGGAAGGGGCCCCCTGGAGGCCGCCAATATGGGGATCGCCCTTATGCCGGAGGACGTCGCTTTCCGCTGCAATCTCGTGACGCTCGGCGACGGCACCGATCCGGTCATGGACGACTTTACGGCCGGTCATATCTCGTCCGCCGAGGCAAAAAGGATCATCTGCGATCTCGATAAAAAGATCGGATCGGAAACATTCCGCTTTTACCCCGGGGTCGGCTATCGCCATCTGCTGGTTTGGAAAGGGGGGAAAGCGGATCTGGCCACGATACCGCCCCATGATATTACCTGCAAGGCCGTCGGTCCGTATCTTCCGCAGGGTGAGGGGGCCGAACAGATCAAGCAACTGATGCGGCTCGCACGGGAATTCCTTGCCCATCATCCGGTCAACCGGGAAAGGAGGGACAGGGGCTTGAAGCAGGCGACCTCCATCTGGCTGTGGGGACAGGGAAGGGCACCGCACCTGCAAAGGCTTACGGAGCGGCATCGCCTCCGCGGCGGCATGATCTCGGCCGTGGACCTCCTCAACGGCATCGGCGTCTACGCCGGACTGGACATCCTCAGTGTCGAGGGGGCCACAGGATACACGGACACCAACTATTTGGGAAAGGCCGAAAAGGCACTTTCTGCCCTGAAGGAGCTCGATCTGGTTTTTGTCCATGTCGAGGCCCCCGACGAGATGGGCCATGAGGGAAATGTGGAAGGAAAGATAAAGGCCATCGAGGATTTCGACGAAAAGGTCGTCGGAACGGTCCTGGCGGGCATAGGAAGTCTCGGGGACTTCCGGGTGGTCGTTTTAAGCGATCATCCCACTCCAATCAGCCTCAAAACACACACCGGGGATCCCAGTCCCTTTGCCGTCCTGTCATCTTCGGCCGGGGAGAACCAGGCCAGGGGGATCGCCTTCGGGGAAAGGGAGGCGGGCCTGACAGGCAATCTCATTTCGCCGGGATATCTTTTCATGGAAACTTTCATCGGCAACTGGAGGGGCTTCCTTGAAAAGAACCCCCGTTAAGATCAGGGTCATCTATGCGGATACCGATGCCATGGGCATCGTCTATCACACCAATTATATCCGCTGGTTCGAGATCGGACGCACCGAGCTTTTCCGGGAGATGGAAATCCTCTATACGGAGATGGAGGCTTCCGGTTTCAATCTTCCCCTCACACAGGCGTACTGCCACTATTTTCTTCCGGCGTACTACGATGATATCGTTCTGGTTGAAACGGATATCAACTATCTGAAGCGGGCCAGCATTAAGTTCACTTATCGCATCTGGGACGAAAACCGGCAAAATCTCCTCACGGAAGGGTACACCGTGCATGCCTGTACCGACAGGAACGGAAAGGTCCTTCGCATCCCGGCGACAACGGCAGATAAGATCAATCAATTTATCAGAAAATCTAAGGAGCAGAGGGAAACCAATGGCGGCAAAGATCGATAAGAAAGAGCTCACGGAGCCGGACAAGCTGCAACTTTTTTTCTACCGCGTCCGGATGTTTGCAAAAAAAAACAGGAACCGGATCTACGCTGGGGCAGGGCTTTTCCTCCTGATTGTCGTGGTTGCCAGCGGATGGTACCTCTACCGGCTCAATTATGAAAGCAGCGCAGGCAATACCTACGCCCGTGTTTTTGAAAGCGCTATGAAGGCCGGCTCTCCTGCGGGTGATGCGGAAACGATCAAGGGGTGTAAGGATCTTATCGCCCGGTATCCGCGGAGCCGGGCAGCGATCACAGCCTACTATCGGCTCGGAAATCTCTATTTCGACCGTCAGGAGGTTGATGCGGCGATCAGTGCCTATCAGGATTTTCTGGACAGGGCGGGGGAGGGAAGTGATCTCGTTACCCTGGCCTATAACAGCCTGGGGTCTTGTTATGAACTGAAATATGACTTTAATAAAGCGCTGGATTCGTATGAAAAGGCGATGAAAACAAAAACGGCGCTCTCGTTTGAGCTGCTCAACTACCGCAATATCGCCAGGGTCTATGAGGCCATGAACAATGCGGCCAAAGCCGCAGAATATTACCGAAAGGCGCTGGAAAAGACAACTGATCCCCTGATGACGCTTTACCTGAAGAGGAAGATCTCCCTGCTGGGTTGATTAAATTGAGATTCTGCATACACGATTGGGGATGGATAAAAAGAAGGGGTGTTTTTTGAAAGAATTGCTGTCAGGAAATGAGGCGATCGCCCGCGGCGCTTATGAATGCGGGGTGAGATTCGCCGCCGGCTATCCCGGGACCCCGAGTACGGAAATCATGGAGGCTTTTGCCACCTACGAAGGGGTCTATGCGGAATGGGCGCCCAATGAAAAGGTGGCGATGGAGGTCGGAATCGGCGCTGCTCTGGCGGGCGCCCGGGTGATGGTGGTCATGAAACACGTGGGGGTCAATGTCGCCGCGGACCCCCTGTTTACAGTAAGCTATACCGGAATCAGCGGAGCCCTTGTCGTCGTCAGCGCCGACGACCCTTCGCTGCACAGTTCCCAGAACGAACAGGACAATCGCAACTATGCCAAATTTATGAAGATCCCCATGCTCGAACCATCCGATAGCCAGGAAGCAAAGGAATTTATCAAGCTCGCTTTCGAAATCAGCGAGAGGTTCGATACCCCCGTCTTTCTCCGTTCGACCACGCGCGTGTCTCATTCAAAATCGGTCGTGACGCTTGAAGCGCCTAAAACTATGGAAGACCGCACCGCGATCCGTTTCGACGCGGAGAAATATGTCATGGTCCCGATGAATGCCCGCAAGCGCCGGGTCGAAGTCGAAAAGCGGATGCGCCTGTTGGAGGCCTTCGCCGAAAGCTTTCCCGAAAATCGCATGGAGATCAATGATCCGGAAGTAGGTATCATCACGGCGGGGATGCCCTACCATTACGCCAAAGATGTCTTTCCTAACTACTCTTACGTGAAACTGGGGATGGTACACCCCCTGCCTGTCGGCCTGATCAGGGAGTTCGCCTCACGCGTCAGGAAACTCTATGCGCTTGAAGAACTGGACCCCTTCATCGAGGAACAGGTTCGCGCCCTGGGGATCGAGGTGACCGGCAAGGCGATTTTTCCCTACACAAACGAGTTCGATCCGGGAATCGTCGAACGGGCGATTATCGGTCACGACAAGATTTTGCGGGCTCTTCCGGAACGCCAGCTTCCCCTGCGTCCGCCCAATCTCTGCCCCGGCTGCCCGCACCGCGGCCTCTTTTACGTCCTCGGCCGCCTGAAAGTTTTCATTTCCGGAGACATCGGCTGCTATACCCTCTCCTTTATGAAGCCTCTCGATGGTCTCCATTCCTGCATCTGCATGGGGGCCAGTATCGGCATGGCCCACGGGATGAGCAAGGCCCTGGGAGAAAAGGGGAGGGGAAAGGTGGTCGGTGTGATCGGCGATTCGACTTTTCTCCATTCGGGGATTACGCCCCTGCTCAATATGGCCTATAATCATAGCGACGCGCTTATCGTCATCTGCGACAACCTGACCACCGCCATGACGGGCATGCAGGAACACCCCGCCACCGGTTTCACCCTCCAGGGGGAAAAGACGATGGGGGTTGATCTGGCCAAACTGGTCAGGGCTCTTGGAATCAAAAGCGTCCGCCTGGTTGACCCCTACGATCTGAAGAAAACCCGAACCGTACTGAAAGAGGAACTGGCCAAACCCGGTCCCTCCGTGGTGATCTCCAGACGCGCCTGTGTCCTGTTCAAAAGGGAGAAATTGCCGCCGGGGAAACCGCTTCGGGTCGATCCGGAGAAGTGCACCGGATGCAGGCTCTGCCTCGGTCTTGGCTGTCCTCCCATCGCTTGGAAGAAACTCGTTGATCCCTCAGGTGATCAGAAGAAAGAGGGGAAAAAACAGCAGGGGATCGCCGTCATTGACCTGAATATCTGTAGCGGCTGCGGCCTCTGCCAGCAGTTATGCAAATCCGGCGCGATTGTGGAGCAGATGTAGATCTATGGATACCAAGGGAATATTGATCGCTGGCGTTGGCGGGCAGGGTATCCTCCTTGCCAGCGACATCCTCTGCCGGGTCATGATGGCCGCAGACCTTGATGTAAAGAAAAGCGAGGTGCACGGAATGGCCCAACGGGGGGGCTGCGTCACGAGCCATGTCCGTTACGGACAGAAGGTCTATTCGCCGATTGCCAGAAAAAATGACGTGGATATCCTCGTTTCTTTTGAAAAAATGGATACCTTGCGTTATTTGGACTTTCTGAAACCGGAAGGAACGATCATCATCAACACGGAGGAACTCTATCCGCCGGACGTTAATCTCGGCGATGCGGTATATCCGGAGGATATAATCGAGTCCGTAAGGCAGCTGTTCGGGATTGTCAAGGTGGTCGACGCCACGGGTCTTGCAGTCAGGGCCGGCAATATCCGGGCCGTCAATACGGTCCTGCTGGGCACACTCTCATCATGTCTGCCACTGCCGCTTGAACTCTGGGAAACGGTGCTGAGGAACGCCTTCTCACCGAAACTTCTCGAAGCAAATCTTAAAGCCTTCCAATTGGGAAGGGCTGTCTGATGACTTCCCATTGACAAATGGCATTCAGTGCATAAGGTATCGTTGATTTAATCTAAATACGATCGGGCGATTTATGGCTGAGGATTACTATCAGATCCTGGGAGTGGAAAAAGGCGCCGGTCCAGAGGATATCAAGAAGGCCTACCGGAAGCTGGCCCTGAAATATCATCCCGACCGCAACCCGAACAACCGGGAAGCAGAAGAGAAGTTCAAGAAAATCAGCGAGGCCTATGCCGTTCTGAGCGATTCGGAGAAACGAAAACAGTACGACAGTTTCGGCTCGGATCAGTTCAGCCAGCGTTTCAGCCAAGAGGAGATCTTCCGAAACGTCGACTTCAGCCAGATCCTCCGCGACCTTGGATTCGGCGGCCCGGGAAAGGATGATCCACGGTTTCGCGGCGCCGGCAGACAAGGAACCTATACATTCCGCGGCGGCGATCCCTTCGCGGACCTCTTCGGCCAGAGGCGTCAGGAGTACTACCAGATGCCCCAGAAGGGGGAGGATCTGCATTACAATCTTTCCATTACCCTGGAGGAGTCCGTTTTCGGAGTGGACAAGAAGCTGGCGCTCCAGCGCGATCAGCAGGTTGATGAGATCAGCGTCAAGATCCCCGCGGGGATCAATACCGGGAAGAAACTACGATTGTCAGGCAAGGGAAATACTGGACCCCGCGGAGGTCCCGGAGGCGATCTCTATCTGAACATCATCGTCCAGTCCCATCCGGTCTTCGCCAGGGACGGAAACGACATCTATATTGAGAAATCAATCTCCTTCACGCAAGCCGTACTGGGGACCAGTATCGATGTCTCGACCCTGGACGGGACGATCAAGAGGATTAAAATTCCCGCCGGAACGCAGAACAATACCAAAATCCGGATGAAGGGTTACGGCGTCCCCGCGATGAAAGGTTCCGGCACCGCGAAGGGGGACCAGTATGTGAAGATCAGCATTGCGGTCCCGCGTAAAATCACGGATAAACAGCTGCAGTTAATCAAAAAACTGGCCGATGAGGGCATTTAGAAAAGGTCCGCGGACGCTGAGTCATTGTCTCATAAGATATGTTATGTAAACTTACATGTATGGTCTTTTTAATATTCTCTCCCCGTAGGTCCTCTCGGAATAATCTCCTGGATTCGGTCCCATGTCCCATATTATCAAAACAACCCCCGGTTTACAAAAACTGGGCCGCTCCGCTTCCGATAATCCGTTCAGCCTCCTTTTTCAGCGGCCACGAAAGATCCAGTTTCATATCCTCTCCAAGGTAGATGACCGTTTCGCACCTCTCTTCCATAAGCCTGATGAATCCGTCCTGCGTTCCGGGAAACTGCTTCAGGCTTCGTCTTAGAAGTTCGATATCCTCTGCGGATGTTTTCTTCACGTCGATCGTAAAATATGCGGTCTGATATGGTTTTTCAGCCGCAGACGCCAGGAGCGTTGCCTCCGTTGCGATGACCTTGATGCTGTCTTCCGCAATATCGAGAGTTCCCCTGATCAGCAGAGGATCGTCGCCATGCAGTAAATCGTACGCGGACCGATAGACATCGGAAAAAAAGATGACGGTAACGGACCCCTTCAGATCCTCAAGCGTAACATAAGCCATGGTCTCTTTTCGCTTGGTGATCACCTCGCGGATGTTGCTGACAACGCCTGCCACTGCCACCGTTTCGCGATCTGATTTCCTGGAAATGGTAGAAGAATCGGCATTCGCGATCATGCCCAGGCGATCGGAAAATCGGGAAAGCGGGTGGCCGGTAATATAAAATCCGATGGTCTCTTTCTCGTTAGCTAATAACTCCTTATGATCCCACTCGGGAAAATCAGGTAGATGCGAATCACCCGTATCCAAGAGCGGTTTGCCACCATGATTTTCGAAAATGTTGACCTGGCCGCTGGATCGTTCGCGCTGGCGTCTCTGGGCCTGATCCATGATATCTTCGTAACAGGCCATCAACTGACACCGGTTGTTGCCCGTAGAATCGAACGCACCGCACTTGATCAGACTTTCGATAACCCTTTTGTTGACCTTCCGCTGATCGACGCGATCGCAAAAATCCAGAAGGGAAACGAATCGTCCCCCCTCCTCCCGCACCGATATGATCGAATCAATCGCGCCGACGCCTACATTTTTTACTGCGGCAAGCCCAAAACGGATATTCTCGCCCACTACGCTGAAATCACTCTTGGACTCATTGATATCGGGCGGAAGCACATTGATCCCCATCTCTCTGCAGCTGGTGATATGGCTGATGATTTTGTCCCGGTTGTCCTTTTCGCTGGTCAGCAGTGCGGCCATGAATTCGGCAGGATAGTGGGCCTTTAGATAGGCCGTCTGGTAGGAAATGACCGCATAAGCGGTACTGTGAGATTTGTTGAAGCCATATTTTCCGAAGGTTTCCATCTTTTCCCATATTCTTGCGGCCTTGGCTTCAGGGATCTTCTTTTTCCGCGCCCCTTCGAGAAACTTCGGTTTCTCCTTGCTCTCCATCTCCTCAGATTTCTTCTTGCTCATGACCTTGCGGAGGGTATCGGCTTCGGACAGAGTATAGTTGCCGATGGCCACGGCGATCTGCATGACCTGTTCCTGATAGACGATGATCCCGTAAGTCTCCTTCAGGATCGCCTGCAATTCTGGGATTTCATAGACAATCTTTGTTTTGCCCTGTTTTCTCGAAATGAATTCGGGAACATTCTCCATGGGGCCGGGACGATAAAGGGCGATCAGAGCGATTACATCCTCGATGCAATCCGGTTTCATTCGCACCAAGATATCCTTCATGCCCGCGCTTTCCAACTGGAAGATTCCGTCGGTGTTGCTCCTCATAAGCAATTCGTAGGCCGGTCGGTCATCGAGGGGCAGGGAATCGATGTCAACCTCAACTCCCCGCCCTTCGCGGATAAATCTGAGGGTATTCTTGATGACGGTCAGGGTCTTCAATCCGAGAAAATCGAATTTCGTCAACCCCACCTCCTGGATATCATTCATGGAAAATTGCGTCACGACGTCATCCTTGGGACTCTTGCACAGCGGAATCCTCTCCACCAGCGGCAGATCAGAGATCACGACGCCCGCCGCGTGCGTCGACGAATGGCGGTTCAGACCTTCCAGCGCCCGTGACAGGTCAAGGAGTTTCTTGATCCGTGGATTGTTCTTCGCCTCTTCCTGAAGCCGGGGTTCCCGCTTAATGGCATCATCCAATTTGATGTTGAGTACATTGGGAATCAACTTGGCGATGCGATCCACCTCGCCATAGGAAATATTCAGCGCCCGTCCCACATCGCGAATGACGGCCCTTGCCTGCATTTTTCCGAAGGTGATGATCTGGGATACCTTGTCGCTCCCGTATTTTTCCGTCACATAGCGGATGATCTCCTCCCTCCCCTCCGGGCAGAAGTCTGTATCGATATCCGGCATGCTGATCCGGTCAGGATTGAGAAATCTTTCAAAGAAGAGGTTGTACCGGATGGGATCGATATTGGTAATCCCTGTGGCATAGGCCACAAGACTGCCGGCGGCGGAACCCCTTCCCGGTCCTACCGGGATATTCTTTTTCTTGGCATAATTGATGAAGTCGGAAACGATGAGAAAATATCCGGCAAAACCCATGGACCGGATTATTTCCAGTTCGTGCCGGAGCCTTTTTACATACTGTTCCTGAAGATTTCCATTCTCACCTTTCAAAATTTTAGGTAAAAGAGCCGCAAGCCCTTCTGTTGCCTCCCGTTTCAGGCGTTCATCCAGTGTTTCATCAGGATTGATCTCGAAGTGGGGCAGGAGAATGCTGCCGAACTCAAAGGTGAGATTGCACTTTTCAGCAATATTGATCGTATTGTCGATCGCTTCCGGGCAATGGGAAAACAAGCGTTTCATTTCTTCGGGAGAGCGGAAATAAAATTGATCGGTTCCAAATTTCATCCGCTCGGAATCCTCCATTGTTTTCCCGGTTTGAATACAGAGAAGAACCTCATGGGCCTCGGCATCATCCTGATTCAGGTAATGGCAATCGTTGGTAGCGACCAGCGGAAAGTCATGCCGGCGACTCAGTTCGATCAACGCCTGATTGGCCGCCTTCTGTTCGGGCAGGCCGTTTTCCATGATTTCGATGAAAAAATTTCCTTCCCCAAAAATCTCCTGGTATTGATTTGCAGCACGGATGGCTTCATCGGGATTTCCCCGGAGTAGATGCCCGGAGATCTCACCATGGAGACAGCCGCTCATTCCGATCAGTCCCTCGTGATACTGGGCGAGGATCTCCTTGTCGATGCGCGGCCGGTAGTAAAAGCCGTCCAGAAAGCCTGCGGTCGATAATTTAATAAGATTCTTGTATCCTTGTTTATTCCGGGCAAGGAGAACGAGATGGTTTGCCGTCTCGCCGATTCCGTATCCCGCCTTGTCAAAGCGGCTTTTGGGGGCGACATACATTTCGCAGCCGATAATGGGCTTGATTCCGTATTTATAGGCATGCTTATAAAAATCAATCGTCCCGTAAAGATTGCCGTGATCCGTCATCGCAACGGCAGGCATCTGATATGCTTTTGCCTTCTGAAAAAGGTCATCGAGACGAATGGTGCCATCGAGGAGGCTGTACTGGGTATGAACGTGAAGATGAACAAAATCGGCGTGTTTCATAATCTAATCCAGCCAGTAGTTTGGCGCTTCTTTTGTGATGATTACGTCATGCACATGGCTTTCCCTGAGTCCTGCTGGAGTAATCCTGATGAATCGCGCTTTTTCTCTCAACTCAACCGTGGTCCTGCATCCGACATAGCCCATGCCTGCCTTCAGACCGCCAAGCAACTGTTGGATACTGGCCGATAGAGACCCCCGGTAGGGGACCCGTCCTTCTATTCCCTCCGGAACCAGTTTCAGGTTGCTTTCCACGTCATCCTGATAATAACGGTCCTTGCTGCCCGTCTTCATGGCCTCCAGCGATCCCATTCCGCGATAGACC
The DNA here is from genome assembly GCA_018819165.1 of Pseudomonadota bacterium. Classification (GTDB taxonomy): domain Bacteria; phylum Desulfobacterota; class Syntrophia; order Syntrophales; family UBA5619; genus JAKAFS01. The sequence continues at coordinate 5,168 of JAHJQP010000173.1, read as the reverse complement.
TTGTATGACCTTCCCTGGAAGAGGATGCTCTCCCCCGGACTCTCTTCTGTTCCAGCAAACAGACCGCCGATCATGACCGTATTTGCGCCTGCGGCCAGTGCTTTGACGATATCCCCCGAATACTTAATCCCGCCGTCGGCAATGATGGGGATATCGTATTTCGCACCTATCTTATAGGCATCGCGAATCGCGCTCATTTGCGGTACACCCACCCCGGCAATGATTCTCGTTGTGCAGATCGATCCCGGTCCGACACCCACTTTGACGGCATCGACGCCCGCATCGATCAGTGCCTTGGCGCCTTCTGACGTCGCCACATTTCCGGCAATCAGTTCGCATTTGGGAAAATTGGCTTTCGTGGTGCGGACGGCATCCAGCACCCCTGCGGAATGTCCGTGCGACGTGTCGATCACAACGACATCGGCGCCGGCCGCGAGCAACGCATCGATCCTCGCCTCCCTATCGACGATTCCAACCGCTGCTCCAACCCTCAACCTCCCCAGGGAGTCTTTGCAGGCAAGAGGGTATTTTTTTATTTTTTCGATGTCTTTGATCGTGATCAAGCCGGTGAGATTATAGTCTTCATCCACAACGAGGAGTTTTTCGATCCGGTGTTTGTGGAGCAGTTTCTTGGAGTCTTCGAGAGAAATTTGAGTAGAAGAGACCGTGATCAGGTTTTCATGGGTCATGACATTGGCTACCGGCTGTTCGAGATCGGTTTCAAAGCGGAGATCGCGGTTGGTCAGAATACCGACGAGCTTCTTATTCTTGACCACCGGAACACCGGATATCCGGTAACGGTTCATCAGTTCAAGCGCTTCGTAAACTCTCTGTTCAGGTTCAATGGTAATGGGATCCACGATCATTCCACTTTCCGACTTCTTGACCTTATCGACTTCAATGGCCTGCCTTTCGATACCCATGTTCCGATGAATGATACCCACCCCGCCTTCCTGGGCGAGACAGATGGCTGTTCGGGACTCGGTTACCGTATCCATAGCCGCACTGATTATGGGGATATTCAGGCTGATATTTTTAGTCAGCCGCGCAGAGGTATCCACATCCCGCGGCAGAATACTGGATTCTGCGGGAACTAAAAGCAGGTCATCAAAGGTCAACGATTCCGCAACACGATCATCTAACATGGGGACCTCCGTTTACGATTTATGATCGTTTTCAATGATATAAGAACGATATTTTAATCTGATGCGATGATGATTTTTCTGGGGAGCATAATCCAGAAATTTGCAGAACAGGCGCCCCTTCTTCCTTTCCTTGTGTATCCGGATCTCGATTTGATCATCCTGTGACGGCATAACGCGCTTTCCTTAAAAGTTTCTTCGGCTGTCCAAAAGCATCGTGACTGGTCCATTATTGACAAGTTCGATCAACATCATGGTCTGAAAATAACCCTGAGCCACATGCTTTACTTTTTTCTTTACCAGACTGAGGAAGTGATCGTAAAGCTTTCGTGCGTCATCTGGATCTTCTGCCCCCGTGAAAGAAGGTCTTCTGCCTTTCCGGCAATCGCCCAGAAGAGTGAATTGGGAAACAACAAGCATCTCCCCCTGTATATCAAGAAGGGAGAGATTCATCTTTCCAGCCTCATCCTCAAAGATCCTGAGATTGATGATCTTATTGGACAGATAATCGGCGTCGCTTTCCCGATCACCCTGTTCGATCCCGAGAAATACGAGAACACCCCTTTCTATGCTGGCAATACACCTGTCGCCGATACGGATGTCGGCTCTATCAACCCTCTGCACCACCGAACGCATTACATACACCTTTTATAACTGCTGATGTTAGCAACAAACACCTTTTGCTTCAAGTCTTTTCTGGTGTTTATTCTACGAAGGCAGGCAGTTCGGACGTTTATACGGGGAAGCTCCCCGCCGGCAGGGCAGAGCATCCCGGCAAGAAAGAATATTAGATTGCGCCTCTAATCTCCAACTCTTCAAGGCTCTGCATAAGGATCCATCAGCGGATGTCGTGGATTTCTGTCACGGCTAAGTTTGCAATATCCATGTATTTACTGTATTTGGGACTGTCCGGAGGCATAAGGTCGACCACGCGTGAAAAGATATTTTTAATCATGACATCACGGTTCTGCTCCTTCTTTCTGATGCCGTAGCAAATTTGTTTTCTTTCCTCATCGCTTAACCGGTTCATAAGATTCTTTGTCGTCCAGATTGAACCGTAACGGGCAAAGTCAGATAATCGGCCCGCATAATTGACCGAATCGCCGAGTGCCGTAAATTCGATTGTCGGCGATGCCGGAATCGTTCCGAAATATTCCTGGCCTTCGTTGATTCCAACGTTCAAATAGAGCTCGTTAAACCATCCCTTGGTCATTTTCCACTTATTACTCAAATTTTTCATGCTTTCCCTCAACTCAAGCGAACAGAGAATGGCATTCATAAGATAATTGGAATCGCGCTCCCTGAGGAAGTAATAGACCATGCCGTCACCGGCATGTTTTCCGTATGTGCCGTAATATTTTTTGAATGAACCTTCCATGCACTTCCAGATCTCATTGATCAGCCGGAAATATTCTTCCGGAGGGAGTTCGGCACAAATCCTGATCGAGTCTTGAAGATCTGCAACCAGAACGGAGAAAGATACCAGTGTCGGCATGCGTTGTTTGAGAAGATCCTGAATGATTCTACCTCTTCTGGACAGCAGCTCGACAATTCCCTGCATCATCTTGTCTGCCGGGACGTATACACATAAAATCCCTTCCCGGAATTTGATTTTGTTCACTCGATAAACCATTTCAGAATCTTGGTGGAAATTCAGGTTCAGATATGTCTCAGGAAGGACTGGAGAAGAAGTAACGTCTATAATATCATAGATGTCTGACAGCATTTTGACATCTCTCTTTGTGATGCCCGGAAAGAGTTTTTCCAGCTCCTCTTTTGAAGATCTCTGCTTAAACAGCGACATGTGGAAATCGAGGATCGAATGACGGGACTCGACCGACTGCATGAGACCCATACCGATAAACAGTCTGAATATATTCCTGGATTCCGCTATTGTTATCGAATGTATGTTTTGACCAAAAATAGCTTCCTCCGCCTCTGTATTGATCCAGTCAATTTCGAAATTGTTACCAATCAGATATGCAGGGTATTGGAGATCATTAATCGTCAATTTCACTTCATTCGTTTTAACGGCTATCATTATGTCACTCATTTCCTGGCTTGTTTCCTGATCTGTCCTGCGTTCCTCGTCCGGTATCAGACCGTCATCTCTGCCTTGTTCATCGGCATCAGAGGTTACAGAATCGGTGGTTATAGACGAATCATTTGCTTTCACCCTCATGTGATCGCATATCTCGTCCATGGAATGCCCCTCCGATTTATACTGTTTAATTTTATTTATAGTGTCCAATACAGAGCCGGGAAAATAGCCGATCTGTCTTGCCTTGATCGAAGCCTTCTCAGGTTTTCGGACGATTGGACGGGGAATTATTCCCATTTTGATATAATTGTTCAAGGTGGCTCGGGAAAGCCCGGTTCTGTCAAGGATATCGATGCTGCTGATCAAACCGTTTTTCGTTCTTTCAAGTTCAGCCATAATACCCCCCCCCTACTATATTGAACAGTCTATTATCCATTCATTATATCAATAATATATGACGGTGACAGATATTTCGGTTTCTGTTTATATGCTTCATAGCGATTTGTCAAGAAATATTTATACTGTATTATTGTAATGTCTAACAGGTTACAGCTTGTCTTGATTATTAAATAATTACAATAAAATGGACAATATAATATTATTACATGCATTACCATATATAATTTTTTCTGCAGAAATTGTCGGAATAAAGAATATGTGCTATTGATTTATTTATGAAGCGGAGAATAATACTTCTCATCAATCCCTGGATCTATGATTTTGCAGCCTATGATTTCTGGAATATACCGATAGGACTACTCTCTCTGGCTTCATTACTCAGAATGAATGGGGCGGATGTCATTTTTCTGGATTGTCTTGACCCGCATCATCCGGGTATGTCTGCCGAGGCATCTCTTATCCGAATGCCAAAAAGAAAAACATCCGGAGAGGGAACATATGCGAAGGCGCGAATTCCTAAACCGGACCCTCTGAAGCGCTTTCCCCGAAATTACAACCGATACGGCATCACACCGGGAATCTTTCTGAAGTGTCTGAATTCGATGCCCAGACCGGAGCTCATCATGATTACTTCAATGATGACATATTGGTATCCGGCGGTATTCGACATCATCACTATCGTGCGTACGATGTTTCCAGGCGTACCTGTCGTCCTGGGAGGAAATTATGTCACCCTCTGTCCGCGCCATGCATCAAGGTCCGGGGCTGATTTCTGTTTGCCCGGCCCTGCGGAAGCATCTATTCCTGCTCTGCTGAAGGATCTCTTCAACCATGAGATGATCTTCCTTCCTGACAATAATGATCTCGATTCTTACCCCTACCCTGCCTTTGATCTCATCCGTCACCCTGATCAGCTTCCTGTTATGACCTCAAGAGGCTGTCCTTACCGCTGCAGCTATTGCGCATCCAGGCTTCTCTACGACCGGTTTCGCAGGCGGGATCCGGTCCGGGTCGCCGATGAAATCGAATTCTGGCATACGCATATAGGAATCAAACATTTTTCATTTTATGACGACGCCCTTTTTGTGGATCCCCGGGATATGGCGATTCGGCTTCTGAAAGAGATCATCCGGAGGAAATTGCCGATTCAGTTTCACTGTCCGAACGGCCTTCATCTGCGTGACATTTCCTCAGAGCTCAGCACGCTCATATTTAAGGCGGGCTTTAAAACTCTGCGTTTTGGCTTGGAATCATCAGACGCCGCCCGGCAGATAATGACTGGCGGCAAAGTCTGCAATGAAGAATTTACAGAAGCCCTCATCTGTTTGAGGCGCGCCGGTTATCGGGATCAAGACATCGGGATATATCTTCTCTGCGGTCTCCCCGGACAAACCGCGGAAGAGGTAAGGGAGAGCATCCGTTTTGTCCGGTCCTGTGGGGCGCGTCCAATTATTGCCGAATATTCTCCCATACCGGGAACTGATTTGTGGGATGAAGCGGTGGCTTCCTCGCCCTACCCTATCGCTGAGGAGCCCCTTTTCCAGAACAATTCCCTCCTTCCCTGCCGGAATGATCATCTCACTTAT